>CAZPJJ010000104.1:0-11163 GCA_964586535.1 uncultured Acidobacteriota bacterium
GCGAATACCACCACCACCGCGGCGTCCACGGCGACTTGCTGCGCGTGCGCGGCCGTGCGCTGGCGGGGCTTGTCTTCGGCGTGGGGCGGCGGGGGCGCGGAGAGCGGCGCGTGCGGTGGTACAGGGCGGATCGGCGAGCGAACTCACAATCGTGATTCGGGTGACGAAAAGTGCGTGTCTCCCGACGCGGAAGTTCTCTCATTCCGTGACTAACCGGAACGGGCACGGATTTTGCTCAGCCCTGCGGGCACCATGGCGGCTGATCTCACGTTCAGGGCCAGCACGCGCGGAAAGGCGCGACGCTGGTTCATCCCATTAGCGCTGGGGCTCAGCATCGCAGCCGCGAATCTCTGGGCTCTGCCTTACTACGCGGCACCCATCGAAGAGCGGCTCCGGCATCCGCTGCGGGCGCTCTTCAAGCCGTCGGGCACGGTCGGGCAGTCGCTGGGATTCGCAGCACTCGCGTGCTTTCTCTTCCTCTGGCTCTATCCGCTCCGCAAGCGCTACCGCGCACTCGCTTTCACGGGTGCGATCGGCCGCTGGCTCGACGTGCACATCGTTGCGGGAGCGCTCACTCCGGTGCTTGCGGCGATGCATGCGTCGTGGCGCTTTCATGGGCTGATCGGCCTGGGTTACGGGGCGATGCTCGTGACGGCGCTCTCGGGATTGGTCGGCCGCTATCTCTATTCGTGGCTTCCTCGCGGTCATGAGGGGCGGGTGCTGGATCGCGAGCAGGTCGCCCACGAGCGGCGCAAGCTGCTGGGTGAGATCTGCGAGGCGACGGGGCTCTCGCCGCTCGCTGCAGAGCGTGCGCTTGCGGCACGGCCGCCACCAAGAGCAGGGGTGCTCGGCACGCTGCGCGCGATGCTCGCGGCGGATCTGGACCGGCATCTCGCGGTGCGGCGATTCGTCCGTGCGCTGACGCACCACGCGCAAGGGCGCACTCTCGATCGCGGGACGGTGCGCCGCATCGCTCGCTTGGCTCGCCGCGAGATCGCGCTCGATCAGCAGGCGCGGCTGCTCGAGGCCGCACAGCGCATCTTCGGGCTCTGGCACGTCGCGCACCGGCCGATGGCGATCATGGCGCTCCTCGCTGTCCTCGTACACGTCGGAGTGGCGGTCGCGCTCGGTCAGACGTGGGTGCGCTAGATGCTTTGGACGACGGTACTCTTCGCCGCCGGCGCGGCCGCGCTGATGGTCGCGCAGGCCCGGCGTGAGCGCCGGCGCTGCGTGACGACCGCGGCTTGCCCTCGTTGTGGGAAGCCGCTCCGTGGCACCGAGCGGATCTGCCCGCACTGCCGCGTGCCGCTGCAGGTCTTCGACGTGGTGACGGCGAGGGTGGCCGCACCAGTCGATGGTATGTCGGCGGGTGCTCCGCATCCGGTCGTGAGGGCGGATCTCTGTGTTGGCTGCGGCACGTGCGTCGCTGCTTGCCCGATCGAGGGCGCGCTCTCGCTGCAGCACAAGGTAGCTGTCGTCGATCCAGCGCGCTGCGCCGCGCACGGTCATTGCAAGGACGCCTGCCCGACGGGCGCGATCGTGCTCGCGAGCGGAGAAGCAGTCCAGCGCGTCGTCGTTCCCGCTGTCGGCGCCACGTTCGAGTCGAACGTGCCTGGCCTGTATATCGCCGGCGAAGTGGGTGGCCGCGGGCTGATCAAGAACGCGATCAACGAGGGCCGACTGGCGGCGGAGAGCGTCGCGCAGCGCGTCGCCGCCGACCGCGCGCGGCCGAACGCGCGGCGCGACGTTCTCGATCTCGTGGTGATCGGTGCCGGGCCCGCGGGACTTTCGGCGGCTCTCGAGGCGAAGCGGCAAGGTTTGCTCTTCGTCGTTCTCGAGCAGGGCACCGTCGCGGATACGGTCCGCAAGTATCCGCGGCACAAGTTCCTCATGGCCGAGCCGGTGACGCTGCCGCTCTACGGCGATCTCTGGGTAGCCGACTCCTCGAAGGAGACGCTTCTCACGGTCTGGGAGCGGATCGTCGCGGAGGCGCGCGTGCCCGTGCTGACTCACCACAAGGTCGACGCGCTCGTGCGCGATGGGGATTCGTTCGTCGCGAAGACGGCGCGAGGAAGTATCCGGGCGCGCTACGCGATTCTTGCGATCGGCCGCCGCGGGACGCCGCGCAAGCTGGGAATTCCCGGCGAGGAACTCGCGAATGTGCTCTACGACGTCGAAGAGATGTCGGTCTTCGCGGGACGCAAGGTCTTCGTGGTGGGCGGAGGCGACAGCGCGATCGAGACGGTGCTTGGTCTCGCCAATCAGCCGGGGACGCGAGTGACGCTCTGCCACCGAGGCACGGGGTTCGAGCGAGCGAAATCTCGCAACCGCGAGCGCCTCGCGGAGGCTCACGCCTCGGGGAGGGTGCGAATCCTGCTGAGTTCGACGCCTCTGACCATCGACGCGGATCGTGTGCTCGTGGAGACTCCCGAAGGCCGCGAAGAGATCCTCAACGACGACGTGCTGATTCGCATCGGCGGCGATCCGCCCCAGGCTCTTCTCGAAGGCGCAGGCGTGCACTTGGTCGACAAGGAACTCGCCCTGCCGAGCGCCGAGCCGGCTCGTGCCTGAGGGGTCCCCGCGGCGCGCGTGGATGCGCCAGTCCTTTGTGCTCGCGCTCCTCCTGGTGGCCTGCCTCGCGGTAACTCGCGCGCAGGTGTCTCCGGGCGAACTCGCGAAGGCACACGCGCCTCTCGAAGGGAACCGCCAGTGTTTTCTCTGCCATGCTCCAGCCTCCGAGGGCGGGATGGATGCGAAGTGCCTGGCGTGCCACGGGGAGATCGACTGGCTGAGGGCGCGCGCGCGCGGCCTGCATGGGCAGAGCAAGAATTCGGCATGCGCGAGTTGTCATCCGGACCACGGCGGACGGGACTTCGCTTTGATCGCGTGGGAGAAAGGCAGCGCGGAGCGATTCGATCACGCGCGCGCGGGGTGGCCCCTGACGGGCAAGCACGCAGCTCTCGAGTGCGCGGCTTGCCACCAGCAGGAGGATCTTCGCCGTTCGGCGGCATTGGCCCTTGCCCCGGCAACGAAGTGGGGAGGAGACGGTCCGCGCTTCATCGGGCTCGAGACGGAGTGCGCCGCCTGTCACGAAGACGTACACCGCGGGGCTCTTGGGGGGCAGTGCGCTGCGTGCCACGAAGCCCAGTCGTTCTCGATCGAGAAGTTCGATCACAGTCGCGCGCGATTCGCGCTGACCGGCGCGCACCAGCGCGTCGGCTGCGGCGAGTGCCACGCGCGCCCGGAACTCGACCTTCCCCACGACAGCCAGGGTGTTCCGCATCCGCTCTTCAAGCCGCTGAAGTTCGCCGCGTGCTCGGACTGTCACCGCGATCCACACGAGGGCCGTCTGGGTACGGTCTGTTCTTCCTGTCACGGGACCGAGTCGTTTCGAAAGATCGATCGCGCAGGGTTCGATCACGACCGAACTCGCTACCCGCTTCGAGGCCGGCACGCGGCGGTGGCCTGCGCGCGCTGCCACGACCCGGCACGTGGCGAGTCTGCTGCGCGTCCAGCCTTCGGACGCTGCGGGGATTGTCATGTCGATGCGCATGCTGGGCAGGCGACTCGGGGCGGGCTGCCCGCTGACTGTTCGTCATGTCACGAGGTTCAGGGCTTCGAACGCGCGACGTTCACGGTGGATGATCACGCGGCGACGCGCTACCCGCTTCTCGGCGCGCATCGGCGCGTGTCCTGCGGGAGCTGCCATGCGCGCGCGGGCGAACCAGACGCCGCGCGTCGGCTGGGATACGCGCGTGTCGCGATGCGTCCGGCGAGCGGCGAGTGCCGTGACTGCCACCGCGATCCGCACGGCTCGCAACTCGTGCCGGCGACGAGCGAGAACTCTTGCGCGACATGTCATTCTCTGGATGCGTTTCGTCCCTCGACGTTTGGGCTGGCCGAACACGGGAAGACGAGTCTGCCCCTGAGCGGGGCGCACGCGGACGCGCCCTGCGCATCCTGTCACGCGCTGCACCGTGAGGGGATTCCCGATCCGCCGGGCGGCAGAGCACGACTCGGCGAGGCCCGAGTCATCTTGCGTCCAGGAGCGGAGTGCACGGCCTGCCATCGCGATCCGCACAGGGGACGCTACCGCGCCCGCGACGCCACTCCGGGGCGGGGCTGCGTCGATTGCCACGACACGACGCGGTTTCGGCCGTCTCTCGTGGACGCGGATCGTCATGGAAAGTACGGATTCGTACTCGCAGGTGCGCACGAAGCGACCCCTTGCTTCGGTTGCCACGGTGCGGCGATTTCACGAGAGGAACCCAGGCATCGTTCGACCCGCGCTCTGGTCGTAGGTCCATCCGTCGTGCTCGCGGAGGGCAAGACGCACTGCGAGCAATGCCATGTCGATCCCCATGCTGGCCAGTTCGATGAGGGGCGCGGTCGCGTCGGCTGTGATTCGTGTCATGACGTACAAACATTCGATCCTGCCTCGCGCTTCGATCATGAGCGCGGGGCCGAGTTTTCACTGGGAGGGGCTCACGCAAACGTGCCCTGCGCGCGGTGCCACCTGAGAGCGGATCTACCCGGGGGTGAGAACACCGTCATCTACAGGGGCACACCGTCCGCGTGCGTCTCTTGCCATGGCGCCAAAGCGGAACCGCGCGGTGTCGTCAAGGCAGGCTCTGGCATAGATTCTGCAGAAACGAAGTAAGACTTCTAAAATAACGAAGGGTTGAGGCGGCCCGACGGCCGGAGGATCAGCGTGGACATTCGAGGAGCGGGTGGGGCGGCTCTCGTCGTCGCGGCGGTCGCGGCTCTCCTGCTCTTCACTGGTCGCTGCTCGCCGACGCACGCCCAGGACGGCGAGGCCGACGATCCGCCGTATCCGCACGGGGATTTCGCGGAGGATTGCGCGCTCTGCCACGGTGACGACGGATGGCGGCCCGCCCGCATTGCGCCCGAGTTCGAGCATGTCGGTCGTTTTCCGCTGCGGGGCGCCCATGCGGCCGCGCAGTGCCGGGGCTGCCACCAGAACCTCGAGTTCGCGAAGGCGCCTTCGGATTGCGTGTCGTGTCATCAAGACGTGCACCGTGGCGAACTCGGAATCGACTGCGCGCGCTGTCATACACCGCGGACGTTCATCGATCGAGCCGAGATGACGCGCCAGCATCGCACGACGCGGTTCCCGCTGAGCGGGGCGCATGCTGTCGCGGAGTGCGAGTCGTGCCACCAGCCGGTCGTCTCGGGAAGACTCTCGTTCGTCGGGCTTCCCGCAGAGTGCGAAGCCTGTCACGCCGGCTCGGGGTATCCGGCGGCTCCGAAGCGTCCGCAGAGCCATGTCGAGGGTGGCTACGCGCTCGATTGCTCACTCTGCCATTCGACGACGTCGTTCGCAGCCGCGCGCTTCGATCATGGTGCGACGGCATTTCCGCTCACGGGCGCGCATCGCGGGCTGGATTGCGTCTCGTGCCACGGCGAGCCATTCCAGCGCGATCTCGATCCTGCCTGCGTGAGTTGCCACCGCGACGACTACGACCGCACGAGCGATCCGCCCCACGCGGCTGCTGGGTTCCCGACCGATTGCGCGGCCTGTCACTCGACGACGTCGTTCGAGGGCGCCGCCTTCGATCATCAGTCGTCGGCATTTCCGCTCACCGGCGCGCATGTCGGGCTCTCGTGCACCGCTTGCCACGCAGACGGCGTCTACGACGGCAAGCCGACCGATTGCTACTCTTGCCATCGCGGCGACTACGATCGCACGACGGATCCCCGGCACTCGGCCGCGGGATTCAACACGGACTGTACGCAGTGCCACACGACGAGCACGTTCGACGGGGCGAGGTTCGCCGAGCACGAGTCGCGCTTCCCGATCTATTCGGGTAAGCACCGGCAGGGCGTGTGGAACACCTGCTCCGACTGTCACACGGTGAATACCAACTACGCGTCGTTCTCGTGCTTTCAGTGCCACGGCCAGTCCGAGACCGATCGTGAGCACGACGATGTCGGTGGCTATTCCTATGACAGCAACGCGTGCTACTCGTGCCACCCGCGAGGAAGCGAATGATGCGCGCTCAGTGGCTGCGCGCGTTCTTCCTGGCGATCGCGACGATTCCCGCGGTCCTGGCGCAAGGTGCTTTCACGCGGGTGACGTATGTCACGCCGTCGTCGGCATACATCGATGCCGGTCGCGAGGAGGGCATCGAGGTCGGCGACTTGGTCGAGGTGATGCGCAAGGGCGAACTCGTGGCGGTCCTGCGCGTGACGAGCGTTTCGTCGCACAAGGCGGTTTGCGCGCGGACGCTCCGCGATATCGCGATCGAGGTCGGGGACGAAGTGCGCTACGGCAGACTCATCGAGGATGTGCCCTCTGACGAGACGCCGCCGCCATCGCCGCCGGCCGAAATGCCCCAACTTCCACCACTGTCGCAACCACCCGAAGCCGCTCCCGCAGCGGCACCGCGGCGCCCGCTTCGCGACTGGGGACTGCGCGGGAGGATCGGTCTGCGCTATTTCATGTCTCGCGCGCGTGACGGTGAGGGTCGCGACTACGAACAACCGGCGCTCGACTTGCGCCTCACCGGCACGGACGTCGGAGGCAGCGGTTTCGATCTTGGACTCGACGTGCGGGCACGGCGGACCTTCCGCACGGCCAGCGACGGAGCCGACGATTCCGAGAACCTCACGCGCGTCTACAACGCGTTCGCCGCTTGGTCACCGCCGCAGGGCCTCTACCGCGTGAGTGCTGGCCGGCAGTACTCGCCGTCGCTCTCCGTCGTCTCCGTCTTCGACGGAGTCGCTGGCGAGTATCGGCGGGAACGATTCGCCGTCGGAGCGTTCACCGGATCGCAGCCAGACGCGGAGGACTACGGCTTCGACACGAGCGTTCGCGAGCACGGGGCCTACGTCGAATTTGGCGGCGCACGAGACGGCGAGGCGCGATGGGCCGTGACGACCGGCGCGATCGCATCGTACGAAGAGGGCGAGATCAATCGCGAGTTTCTCTTCGTGCAGGGCCGCTACGACCACCCGCGCTTCTCGGTCTATGCCGTGCAGGAGATCGACTACAACCGAGGCTGGCGAGCGGAGGCCGAGGACGGGACGTTCGCCTGGACATCGTTCTATGGTTATCTGCGCTACCGGCTGACGGACTCGATCGATCTCCGAGGGGGGTACGACTCTCGCCGCAATGCCCGCCTCTATCGCGATCTCGTCTCTCCCGAAACCGACTTCGATGATCGTTATCGCCGCGGAGCCTGGGCGGGGGTCGATGCGCGGGTGGGCCGTCACTGGCTGCTCGGAGGCGAGGTGCGGCGGAGCGAACTCGAGAGCGAGGATCCCGCCGACGCCGCCTCGCTCTTCGTTGGTGTGCGGCGACTGACAGCATGGGATCTCGGCTTCCGGGTGCGCTCGACGCGCTACGAGAATGCGGCGACGCGAGGGTGGCTCCACTCGGTCACTGCGTCGGCGCAGGTGACGGAGCGCATCGGAGTCTCGGTCCAGGGTGGCGCGCGAGAAGAATCCGCGCGGACGAGCGTCGCTTTCGACCAGGATGGCGTCCGTTGGTACGGTATCGACGTCGATGTCCTCATCGCTCCACGCTGGCTCTTTCTCGGCAGCCTCGAACGGACGACGGGCGGCGGCGAGGAGGCGGACAGGCTCTTCGCGACGATCTCGTACCGGTTCTGACTCTGCTCGTGGTAGAGCGGGTGCAGGGGCGCTAGCCCGTGGTCCGCAATCCGCTCGCGATCGCGTTGGTGATCAGCAGCAGTTCGTCGAGCGAGGCATCGTCTTCGGGGCGTCCTCGCTCTCTCCACGCGCCGAGCCGGTCGATCTGCGCGCGATGGAGGGCGAGCAGAGGCTCCTCACGCAGCCGCAGCGTCTTGGCCATGCGCGGACGGCGCGTGGCGAAGTCGCGGTCGAAGAGCGCGGCGAGCGCGCGATGGGAGCGCGCGAACTCCTCCCGCACGAACTCCAGGAACGTCTCGCGAACGCCGTCATCTGCGACGAGACCGGCGTACGCGGTGAAGAGCTCCTCGTTGGCCGAGTGCAGCGTGGTCTCGACGTTCGCAAAGAGGTAGTAGAGGTTGGTCCAGTGCGAGATGCCTTCGCGCAGCTCGCGCCACGCGGCGTCGTCCGCGGCGCGCAAGCCGTCGAGCGCCGCGCCGCAGCCGTACCAGCCGGGCAGGAAGAATCGCGCCTGGTTCCATGAGAAGACCCAGGGGATGGCGCGCAGGTCGTCGAGGCTCGACGCGCCGGAGCGACGCGAGGGCCGCGAGCCGATCTTGGAGCGCTCGATGACGTCGATGGGCGTTGCGCCGGTGAAGAACTCGAGGAAGCCCGGGCGCTCGAGAAGCGCGCGGTAGGCAGCGGTGCTCGCGTCGGCGAGGGCAGTCATGGTGGCGCGCAGCGCGGCGGGGAGCTCGGGCTGCTGCGCGTCCAGCAGGCCCTCGGCGCACGCGCCCGCGACGAGCACCTCGAGGTTGTACGACGACGTCAGCGTGTTGGCATACTTCTGCGCGATCATCTCGCCTTGTTCCGTCACGCGGATCCCGTGGCGGAGCGAGCCCCGCGGCAGCGCGGTGAGAAACCTGTGCGTCGGGCCGGCGCCGCGGCTGATCGTGCCTCCGCGGCCGTGGAAGAAGCGGATGGCGACTCCGTGCCGCGCGCCAACGTCGAGCAAGCGCTCCTGCGCGACGTACAAATCCCACGCGCTGGCGATGATGCCCGCGTCCTTGCACGAGTCGCTGTAGCCGAGCATCACCTCCTGCATCGGCTGCGTCAGACCACGCTGAGTCTGCGTCGCAGCGAGGCAGCGCCTCACGTAGGGGTGCGCGAGATAGACGTCCATGATCGCGGCGCTGTTCTGCAGGTCCTCGCGGGTCTCGAAGAGCGGCACGATGGGCAAGGGGCATGCGGCCTCGCCGTCGAGGTCGAGCAGAAAGTCCGCCTCTTTGGCGAGCAGATGAGCGGCGAGCAGGTCCGAGGCGTCGCGCGTCATGCTGACGATGAAAGCCTCGATCGAGCGCTGCGCGGCGCACTCGGATCTGTGAAAGAGCGTGCGCAGCAGGGCCCGCAGCTCGTCGGCGTCGGCGCCGACGCGCGTCGACCGGCGGACGAGCGGCCGCCGCGAAAGCAGCTCCTCGCCGAGAAAACGCGCGCGTTCCTCGAACCTCCAGGTCGCGTAGGGCGCGCCGGGCACGCGCGCCGCGGCGATCATCTGGTCGACAGCGCGCTCGAGGACGGTGGAGTTCTGGCGGATGTCGAGCGAGGCGAGATGGAAACCGAAGACGCGCACGAGCTCGGCGACGGGAGCGACGTCCTCCTCGGCCAAGCGCGTGGCCCCGATGGCGTCGAGCGAATGGGCGAGTCGCTCGAGATCCGCGAGGAGCTCCGCAGGCGCGCGATAGCGGCCCACCGCAGCGCCTTCGCGCGGCAGCCGCGCGCGCATCGCGTTGATGGCCGCGCGCCAAGGCTCGTCGGGGTTGCGCTGCTCGCCGTGCTCCGCGAGAAACGACTGCAAATCGGCGGGGACGGGTTGGAGCCTGGACGAGAGGCTCTCCGTCGCGCCAAGCTGTGCGAGGGCGCGATCGAGAATGGACAGGGCCGACGCACGTACTTCGTCGAGAACGCGGATCGTTACCTCGGTCGTCACGAAGGGATGGCCGTCGCGGTCGCCGCCGACCCACGAGCCGAAGCGCAGGCGCGGCGACGGCGGCGCGAGTTCGTCCGCACCGAAGGTCTCGCGCCACGCGGCGACGAAACGGCGGCGCATTGCGGGCACCACTTCGGGGAAGACGCTCTCGAGGTAGTGGCGCACGTTGCGCGCCTCGGCGTCGATGTCGGGCTTTTCGTAGAACACTTCTCCGGTGCGCAACAGGCGTTCGAGGCAAGCTTCGATCTCGCGATGGATGAACGCGCGTTCGGAGGGCGTCCACATCTGGTTTTCCAGCTTGACGAGGGCCAGGTAAAGTCGGCGGTGATGCTCGAGGACGGTCGCGCGTTTGGCCTCGGTGGGATGCGCGGTGAGCGTGGGCACGATCTCGATCGCCGCGAGCCGCGCGCGCAGCGTGGCGGCGTCGACCCCCGCCTCGGCAAGCTTGCGCAGTTCACCTTCCCAGAGTCCATCCTCGACAGACTCGGGATCCAGCGTCTCGCGGCGCCGGCGCGACTGGTTGGCCGTATTCTCCTCGACCATGTTGAGCAACTGGAATGCGAGCGAGAGCACCTGCATGCCTCGAGGCGACAAGCGGCGCGCGGGGTCGAGTCCGCCCTCGAGCCAGGGCACGAAGCCGGCGCCGTCGACATCGCCGACCGAGCGCAGCACCGTGCGCAGGCGTTCCATGAGAAAGGTGAGGTCGGCATCCCACTTGGCGGATTCGAAGTCGAAGGCGGTGCGGCGGGGCATGGTGTAAGTCCTCGTAGCCGACTTGGTCGCCGACATCACCGACATGGTAGAGCGATTCCTGCGGCCGGGCGACGAGGAGCGCCCGTCAGAGCAACCCTCTTTGCAGGAGCAGCCGGCGAATCAGCGCGGGATCGAGTCCGGCGTCTCGACACGTCTCACTGATCGCCTTGTAGCCGTGCGCCTGCATTGCCCGCGTGAGCAGGGGAATGATCGAGTCGAGGTTCTTGCGGTTTCGCTCCCGAACGGGTTCGATTCCGCGCACACAGCGATCCGTGAACGTCGCGACGGAGGGCGTGAGTTCGGCGATGGCATCGAGGACGCTCACGACGATGAGACTCTCCCAAACATTCAGATCGAGTTCTCCGTGGTCGACGGACATTTGCGATGCGGCGTCGTACCCGACGACTCGGCAGCACGCCTGAACGAGAAACTCGGGAATGACCGGATTGATCTTGCCGGGCATGATGGAAGATCCGGGCTGGACCGCCGGGATGGCCATTTCCCCGAGACCCGCCTCGGGGCCGGATGAGAGCAGCCGGATGTCCTTGGCGATCTTGAGCAGGCCGCGAGCGAGAAGCGCCAGTGCAGAAGAGACGGCCGCCATGTCGTCGACGTGCTGGGCCGCGTCGAAGAGATCGGCAGCGGCCGTCAGGCGCGGATCGCCCGTGACGAGGCGCAGTTCTTCGATGACGGCCTCGCGATACTCCCGAGGCGAGTCGGAGGATCGTCCGACGATGGTGCCACCCAGATTGACCGTCGCGAGTCGTGTCACCGTGTCGCGAGCCCGCGAGCAGGAGCGCTCGACGAAC
>CAZPJJ010000105.1:0-11128 GCA_964586535.1 uncultured Acidobacteriota bacterium
GAGAGCGCCGATCTCGAAGGGTTTGTCGAGCCGGGCGAAAGCGCCGCTCTGCTGCGCGCGATGCTCGTCGTAGCGCTCGAAGGCTCCGGCCAGAAACACCACCGGAATCGAGGCGGTTTGCGGATCCTCCTTGAGCCGCTCCGCGACATCGTAGCCCGAAAGCCCGGGCATCGAGACGTCACAGAGGACGAGGTCGGGCCGCTCCGCGATCGCAACCTCGATGGCGGCGAGACCATCCGCGGCTTGCAGGACGCGCGTCGAGCCCGCCGTGAGTGCGTGTTCGACGATCCGGCGGATCGTCGAGCTGTCGTCGGCTACGAGTATCTTCCGCATGTTCATACACTTCTGCGCGTTCGGGCGCGTTCGTGGGGCGAAGCTAGCACCCGCCTAGAGGGGTGTCAACGCACAGGGAGCCCTCGTTCGTATCGTCACGCTCGCCGAGGGAGCCGAGCCCAAAGAGGGCTCGCGCAAGACCGCGGTCCCGGCCGAAACCTCCACCCCTGGCGGCTCGCCATCCATGGCGGCTTCCGGAAGTCCAGCGGTTCCAGATCTCGAGGATGTGCTCGGCATGCGCGTGCGCGGCGCCCCAGGGGAGGACCGCCGCGATCAGACCTGCGCGGGACGCATCCGCGGCGGAAAGACGGTCGCCAGTGAGAAGGGCTGCGTAGCCCCGAACGCCCGCGCCCGAGGTGGGAATCCGTCGCGTGCCGCCCCATCCCGTGAAGAACCCGCGGGCGATTCCGGGGTGCCCGAAAATCGACTCGGGCGTCGCGACGGTCACGTCGCACGACATCGCGAGATCGAAACCACCTCCCAGCGCGTGGCCGTCGACGAGTGCGACGACACCGCACGGCGCTTCTTCGATGCGCTGCATGAGGCGCTCGCCGCGTCGGGAAAGCCGCAAGGCGGCCTCGGCGTCGAGGCGGGCGATCTCGCCGAGATCCGCGCCCGCTGCGAACGACCCACGACCGTTCCCTTCGATCACGAGGCCGGCCAGCGCGGGGGAGAGTTCGAAGGTACGAAGGAGTAGCTCCGTCAGCGCTTCCATGCGGTCGGACGAGAGCACATTGACCGCACGCCCGTCATCGAGTACCAGGAATGCAATCGAGGCCCTTCGATGCACTTCGGCTCCCGCGCGTGCGAGCAGCCGTGCGGGAAGCCGTGAAGTCATCGGAAGAACCGTTGCGCGCCCGCCTTCGCCTCGTCGCCGCAGAACGCGAGCGCGAAAAGAGCGCGTTCGAGCCGACGTCCAGCCGCCGGCGGCAACGAGCGTCCGTGGTGCACGAGCACGTGCAGTGCCGTCACGGCATAGCGAGAAGACGACCAAGTCGCGGCCCATGAGTCCGCGAGCTCGCGCGGTGAACTCGAGACACCGTCGACGAGGCCGATCTCTCGTGCCGCGCGAGCTTCGATACGCCCCGTCAACCACAGGTCGAGTGCGCGCCCGAATCCCACCCGCTCGGCGAGCCTGTGAGGCGTCGATGCCCAGAGCGGTGGCCGCGCGGGGCCGGCGAAGACGACGTCGGGAGCCGCTGCCACGAGCGACGCCGCTAGGAGCGCTTCGTAGTGAGCGAGTTCCGGCGCGACGCGCACGATGGCGATTCCCGGACGCTGCACCAATCGGTCGAAAGCGGCTGAGACGTCGCAATCGTGCGCGGGGGCGCGAAAATCGGCGACGTCAAGGAGCCACGCGCCCTGGGGCCAGAGCATCGTCGCGCCAAGAGATTCCAGGAAAGCATCTGGTTCGAGACTCACGGACGCGGCCCTCGCCAGCAAACGCTGAGCGCTCGTCGCTCCGGACGAACGACGGCGCGTAGCGCCGACAACGAACTCCGAAGGAATGTGGACCGGGCGAGCGGGATTCGCGTCGGTTCCCAAGGCGCCGCGCCCAGGAAAGCGAGACGGTCGGCTCGCACGCTCGCGAAGCGCAAGCCCGGGGCCGTTCCTTCAGCGAGATCCGTCGGCTTCCCCTTCTTCGGCTGGCTCGAGCGCGTCTCCTTGGAAGCGGATCGAGTCGGCCCCTTCCCGGCGATTGGAGAGCCGCGAAGTCTTCGTCTTACGAAGCTGGCGCGCGAGGATGTCCACGGCTTCGTTGATGGCCTGATGCAGGTCGTCGTGCGTGACCTCACCAGTCGCGACCGAACCAGGACCGCGCGCGACGATGCCGCAAGTCTTTCTGTGCTTTTCCGCTCCGAGAGTCACGTGAATATCGAGATTGTCGACGAGCCTGCCCAGCTTGGAAACCTTCTCTTCGGTGTACGCCCGGAGTTGAGGGGTGAGATCGAGGTGACGCCCGACGACATCGATCGTCATCACAGTCCTCCTAGGAAGCCCGACACGGGCCGCCATGATGCATTGAGTCCGCGGAAGCAGCCGGGACCGAGTTTCGTGGTCCTTCTCTCACCACGAGTTCGTGAGTCATCCGCGTCTCGGAGAGCGTGTTCTCTTTCTTTGAGTCGAGGGTGGAATGTGCAGCTCCTCGCGGTACTTGGCCACGGTGCGGCGGGCGATCTGCAGGCCTTCGCGCTGCAACGCCGCCGCGATCGCTTGGTCACTGAGCGGTTTGCCGGGCGACTCTTCGGCGACGAACTTCTTGATCTTGTCCTTGACCGTCAACGACGAGACGGCTGCTCCATCCGACGAGTTCAATCCGCTGTGGAAGAAGAAGCGCATCTCGAAGAGGCCGCGCGGCGTGTGCATGTACTTCTGGCGGACGACCCGGCTCACGGTCGCCTCGTGCATGCCGATGTCTTCGGCGACATTCCGCAACACGAGAGGTCTGATCGCTTCGATCCCGCGGTCGAGAAAGTCGCGCTGGAACTTCACGATGCTATTCGCGACTTTGGCGATCGTTCGCTGTCGCTCCTCGAGACTACGGATGAGCCGCACCGCCGCGCGTACTTTCTCACGCGCAAAATCCTTGGCCATGGGATCTTGGAGACTCTGCGAAGCCTGCTCGAGCATGCGGCGGTAAGAAGGCGAAACGCGCAGACGGGGCAGACCGTCCTCGTTGAGGACGATTCGGTAGCTGTCGCCGTCCTTGATGACGTACACGTCCGGGACGATGTAGGACGTCGACTGGGTGTGGTACTTCTCGCCGGGCCGGGGATCGAGGTGCCGAATGACGTCCAGCAGTTCGTCGAGATCGTCGGCGCTGAGATCGAGAGTCGCGCGAAGGTCCTCGTAGCGATGCTGCTCTAGGAGTTCGAGGTGGTCGCGAATAGCGGTCGCGACTTTCGACTCGCCCATGCCGGACGCATCGAGCTGCACGAGCAGGCATTCCGCGAGATCGCGACTCGCGACGCCGATGGGATCGAAGTGCTGAATCACGCGACGAACGCGCTCGATGCTCTCCGCGGTCCACGACGCGCCGGACGGGGCCATGGCGAGCAACTCTTCGCTCGACGCTTCGAGATAGCCGCGCTCATCCAGGTTGCCGATGATTGCCTCGCCCATCAGGCGGTCCGTCGCCGAGAGCGTCGACATCTCCAGCTGCCACGAAAGGTGATCGGAGAGCTGATGAGCGCTGCTGAGGACCTGCTCGAACGACGGCATGTCCTCGGCGCTGCGATGCTCCATCATTCCCTGCGTGGGTCGATAGCTGTCTTCGAGGTCGCGAAAGAATGAGACGTAGTCGAAGTCGTCTTCGGCGCGTCGCGAGTCGTCACCGACGGTCACTTCGCGTTCGTCGGGACCTTGCTGCGGAACGGACGAGCCCATCTCGAGCCGAGTGCCAGCCTCTTCCAGGGCCGGGTTCTCCACCATCTCTTGGGCGATCTCTTCTTGCAGATCGAGCTTCGAAAGTTGAAGCAAACGGATCGCCTGCTGCAACTGGGGCGTGATGATGAGCCTTTGAGAGAGCTTGGGCTGTAGTTTTTGCTCGAGGTAAGGCATCAGTCGAATCCGAGTCCGTTCTTGAGAAAGCCCGTCACCCTCTGCATCTGTCTCTCGAGTTCGTGGCTCTCGTGTCCTTGGGGGAGCAATTGCTGGATCGCTCGCGGCGGGTGGAGGCATGTCCGATGGCTCCACCGGCGCCGTCTGCCCGGCCGTCTGTCCCGTCTCCCGCGAGAATCGTTCTCCTCTTGGCGCCTGTCAACTACTTCTGGACCCGATCTTGCAACGACGAGCGGAGTTCGAACAGGTCCGGTTTCGCACGGCGTCCATGTCCGCTAGGCACTCGCGTGAGAGGGATCAGACGAGCCGAAAATCTTCGCCGAGGTAGACTCGGCGGACTTCGTCGTCGGCAGCGAGTTCGTGAGGCGAACCGCTTCGGAAGATCTTGCCGCGATTGATGATATAGGCGCGGTGAGTGATCTGCAATGTCTCTCTGACGTTGTGGTCCGTGATCAAGATGCCGATTCCCCGCTCGGCAAGGCGCTTGACGATTCTCTGAATCTCCGACACCGCAATCGGGTCGATTCCCGCGAAGGGCTCGTCGAGCAGGAGGATTCTCGGGCAGATCGCCATCGCGCGCGCGATCTCGCAGCGCCGCCTTTCGCCCCCGGAGAGGACATAAGCTTGCCGGTCGGCGACGGCCTCCAGACCGAAGTCCGCGAGCAAGCCGGCCACGGCGTCCCGCATGGCGTCTTCGTCGTGCCCGAGTGCTTCGAGAACGAGTTCGAGGTTGCCGCGAACCGTCAATCGCCTGAAGACGCTCGGTTCCTGGGGCAGGTACGCGATCCCTTTGAGCGCTCGCTTCGCGAGCGGCAGCGTGGTCACGTCGTCGTCGCCAAGCCTGATCGAGCCACGGTCCGGAACGAGAAGCCCGACGATCATCGCGAACGTCGTGGTTTTGCCGGCTCCGTTGGGCCCGAGCAAACCGACGATCTCGCCAGCCCCGACGCGCACGGTCACGCCGTCGACGGCTCGGTGGTGGCGAAACACCTTGAGCAACTCCGTCGCCTCGAGCGCATTGCCGGAATCCACCGTGGGCGGGCTCTCACTCCGCGACCCGGATTCACTCATCGGGCGGTTTCTCCTGCTCGTTGGGAGCGCGTTCGGCTTCACCGACGACGGTTCGCCCCCCCGCCCCCTCGGTCGAGAAGGTTCGAGTCGAGGGATAGTAGCGGATGCGGGTCGCGAGGACTTCTTTGCCTTGGGTCGACGGCAGAAGCCGCGCGAGATTCTCCTCGCCGATCAATTCGACCATGCCCTCCGCGCCACCGGTCCACTCCAGTCGATCTGCACTCCCGCGATCGGCGCCGCGCTCCAGCGTGACGGCACCCTCCGCGGTCATGCGATCGACGTCACCCTTTTCGGAGAGCGTGAACTGCATCGACCGAGCGCTCACGGAAAAGTCGCGATCTTGAAAACTCGCACCCGAGCTCAGCAGAGCGCGTCCTTCCTGAGAGCGATACTCGAGGCGCGCCGTCGCGAGACGAATCGGGCGCTGGTCGGCACCCGTGCCCACGACAAAGCGACCGACGACGTCCTCTTCGGCGACGAGGAGCTCGAGATCCTCACGGTAGCGCATCCGCGCACCGCGAAGCGTGGTATCTCCCTGCCAAGCCTGGACGGGTCCTTCGAAGACGACTTCCCCGCCGCTCTCGGAGACGCGCACGCGATTGCTGCGCACTCGGACCGGCTCCTCGCCACGAAAGAGGGCACGCTCGTTGGCGGACACCCGGGGAAGTTCCGTGATGGCACCCTCTTCTCCGACGAGGACGCGTCGTACTCGGTCGAAGCGCAGAAGCGGTGCCTCGATGAGGTAGCCCTGGCGCTGCGCCTGGGCCGCACGCCCGCGCACCAAGGCGATGTCGGGCTCTCCCGCGCTCCAGAAGAGCGAATCGCCCCTGACCGAGATGCCGTCGCCGCCGTGCAGCGAGACCGAGCGCTCGCCGCGAATCTCGCTGACGCTTCCCTGATGGTCTTGGCGGATCGTCAGCACCTCGCCTTCGGCGTCCCAGCTTTGCGCTCGCGTGCTCGGCGTCCATCGCGCGCGGAAACCCCGATCCGCGCGCGCCACGAGACCACGACCATCCGGTCCGGGGCGGATCTGCCAGCGCGTCGCGGACAGAGCTCCCCGGCCCGACCGGCCCGCCCCTCCCGCGGAACGCAACCCGATCGATGTGCCGTTCGAGAGACTCAGTTCGTCGAAGGGTCCGCGCGCGCGCGCCGTTCCTTCGAACGACCCGGCGGCGAGCTGCCACGGGAGATCGCCGATGCCGCTCAGCATCATCGGCCCCGTCCCCCGAATCGTCGTCGCTTCGGCGTCGTCGCTCGCGGGGTGAATGACGGCGTCGGCGGCCACGATCGTACGGTCCGGCTGCCTCGCACGGAACGGAAGCGGCAGGACTATCTCTCCGCTTCCCAGCCGATAGGACGCTTTCGAGGACTCGATGCGCCAGGGAAGCCCATTGCCCGCGAGAATCAACTCCAGGCCCCCGCTCGTCTCGACGACGCGCGAGTCCGGGTGATAGGTGAAGGACTCGACGCGCGCCTCCATACCGGCGCGTCGAATGCGAGCGGGCCCGGGAGACACGAGGAGCGATCGGCTCGCGTCATAATTCAGCTCATCGGTGACAAGCGTCGAACCATCTGGATCGACGATCGTCACCTCACCCTCGAGGCTGATCGTGACGTCATCGCTCTCCTGCGTGACGCCGCGTTGGAGGAGTCCCCGATCGGCCCGAAGCGTGACGGGACGGCCGTCCTCCAAGTAGAACTTCAACTCCGAGACCTCGCGCAAGAAGTGGGCCCCGCCATCCAAGACGAGTTCGCTCTGCGCGGCGAGTTCGAAGATCGTGCGTGAGCCCTCGATTTGGCGCGAAACGAAACCGCCCTCCAGGCGCGCGGCCTCATCGTCGCGCAGCGGACGCCGGCTCGCGACTGGGTCCGCGGCGGGCGGCTTCGGCCGCGCGGCTTCGTACGCCACCGCTCCGAAGACCAGCGTGAGAGCGAGAGCGGCCAGCGCCGTTGAGCGTCTTATCCCCACGCGAAGATGCTTCCTCAGCGGCCGGTGAACTTCGGCGGTCTCTTCTCCACGAACGCCGACGTTCCTTCGCGCATGTCGTCCGTCGAGAAAACGAGACCGAAGAGCGCCGCCTCGAACTGGAGCGCCTCCTCGAGCGGCATCTGCGCCCCGGTGCGAATCGCTTCGATCGCGAAGCGCACGGCGATCGGGCTCTTCTGGAGGATCTCGCTCGCCAGAGCCTTTGCTTCGTCGAGGACGGAGCGCTCGCTTGCAATGCGATTCACCAATCCCCAGGCGAGGGCCGTTTCCGCGTCGACCATACGTCCCGACGTCACCATCTCGAGCGCGCGTCCCTCTCCGACCAAGCGCGTGAGGCGCTGCGTCCCCCCGAAGCCCGGGATCAGGCCGAGTTGAACCTCGGGCTGTCCGAAACGCGCCTTGGGTGAGGCGACGCGCATGTGGCAGCACATCGCGAGTTCGCAACCCCCTCCGAGAGCGAATCCATTCACGGCTGCGATGACGGGCTTGCCGATCGAATCCATCAACTCGCCGATCTCCTGACCCTCGCGAGCGAATGCCCGCGCCGCTTCGGGAGTCAGACCGGCCATTTCCGCGATGTCTGCGCCCGCGACGAACGCCTTTTCGCCAGCCCCGGTGAGGATGACGACGCCGACCGCGGGATCGGAGCCGAAGTTCCGCAGAATGTTGGCGAGACTACCGATGACGGCTCGATTGAGGGCGTTCAGTTTGTCGGGTCGATTGATCGTCACGACGGCGATGCGGTCCTGGACCTCCGTGAGGACGAGAGATTCCGCGCTCATGGTCAACTCCTTCGCGCCGCCCCTGGCGCGTGAGGAGTCTACCTTCAACGCAGCCGCAGGGAGTCAAACCCACCGGTGGCCGATACTTTTTCGGTCGTGGCTGTGGTCGTCAGCGGTAGAACTCCGCGCGCTTGATCTCGGTGCGAAAATCTTTGCCCGAGATCGAGATCGACCAGCACATCTCGGCGAGCCTGGACGCGAGCCTGTCTCCGACGCGATCTCCGAGCGACTCCGCTTGCGGCGTCGAGACCACTGGGAGATTCGTCGTCAGAATCGTGAGCCCCTTGCGGTTATAGCGCTCATTGATGAGGAGTCCGAGTACTTCGCGCGTCCAGGGCGTTCCGCGAGTCACTCCGATGTCGTCGAGGAGGAGCACATCACAGGATACGGCAGGGTCCATGATCTCCCGGGTGGCGATCTCCGCATCGCGGTCGAACGTGTCCTGAAGACTTCTCAGCAACTGAGCGACTTCGACGAAATGCCCCCAGGCGCCGCGTTCCTCGACGAGTGCTCGCAACGTCGCGACAGCAAGGTGGGTCTTTCCGGTCCCGCAGGGACCGGTCAGGAGCAAGCCCTTGGCAGAACCGGGAAAGTCATCGACGACGCGGCGCGCGACACGACGCGCGCGTTCGAGCGTCTCGTTCAGCTCCGAGAAGGTCTCGAACGTGCAATGTTCGTAGCGCGGCGGGATGTTCGCGGCTTGACGCCGCAACCGCGCCCGCTCTTGCACGCGGCACGAGCAGGGTCGCGCGCGGGAGTAGCCATCCTCACCCACGACGACGAGGAAACCGGTTCCACCGCATCGCTCGCAAGTCTCGGAACTCATCTGTCGAGATGCTCCCACGCTTGCATGGGTTCGCTCGTAGCGCCCTGCCAGAGGCTGCCCTCGCGAGTCTGTTTTCGAACATGGACCAAGCCCGGCGACCGTCGACGACAGCCAGGAGTCTATACCACGAAATGGAGCGGCCAGACGCTCAGTTCAGATAGGCCCTGAGCTGCTGCGTCTTCGTCGAGCGATTGAGCTTGCCGAGTGCCTGCGCCTCGATCTGCCGAATCCGTTCGCGCGAGAGGTTCATGACCTCACCGATCTCTTTGAGTGTCTTCGGCTCCTCTCCGGTGAGGCCGAAGCGAAGAGAGAGGACTTTGCGTTCCTTCTCGTCGAGTTCGCCCAGTGCCCGGCGCACGTGATTACGCAGCGCGCTTCGCACGACCAGCGCATCAGCGGGAGGAATCACGTCCTGTTCGAGCTTGTCGGAGAGCCGGAAGTCGTGCTCTTCATCGATGACTTCCGAGAGCGAGATGTTCTCGTCGCTCACCTGAAGCAGCGTATTGACGTCGTCCGGCGAGACGTCCATGGCTTCCGCGATCTCGTCGACCGTGGGGCGTCGCTCCAATTCGGTCATCAGCGCCGCTTGTGTCTTTCCGATGCGATAGAGGAGATTCGCTTGCTTTTGGGGCAGCCGGAATGGTCCGGCCTGATCCGAGAGCGCGTGGATGATCGACTGGCGGATCCACCATACGGCGTAAGTGATGAACTTCACGTTCTTGTCGGGGTCGAAGCGCTTCGCCGCCTCGATGAGGCCGACGTTTCCTTCGTTGATCAGGTCGAGGAACGAAAGTCCCAACCCGCGATATCGCTTCGCGAACGAGACGACGAAGCGCAAGTTCGCTTCAACGAGCTTGTGGAGCGCCGCACGGTCCCCTTTCTGGATCTTTCTCCCAAGGCTCCGCTCTTCTTCCACGCTGATGCGGGGGAGCTTCGCGATCTCCTTGAGGTACTTCTTGAGGGCTTCCGGAGAGCTGCGACTCTGTCCGCTCTCGTCGCGCTCCTCGGTTTCGTTGCGCTGCGACATCAATCCTCCCGGTCGATCGCGGAGTACCGGACGGGCATGGGCGGTTCCGAGAGCATCCCGGCGGTCAGCGATCCGAGGTGCTTATCGGCAAGTCGGGCGAGAGTATAAAGGGTCGCACGGCGCCCGGCGCCAAACGAGCACGGGCGGTGGTTTCGCTTGGCCGTCATGACGCGACAGCAGCGGGTGCCGTGGTCAGGAGACGTCGCGCCCGCACCGAGACTCCCCTTCTCCCCGTTCGACCGGGGGCGCGATTCTTGCTCGCAAGCTCAATGATCCACGGGGGGTAGCCCTGCGAGGGGGACGCGTCGGGGACGGGACTCCGGGCACTTCGGGACGCTGATGCGCAGGATCCCCTCCTCCAGCGACGCGTCAATCTGGTCCAGTTCCAGTCCGGAGGGAAGCTCGAAGCGCCTCGCCAGCTTCCCGTAGGCGCGTTCGACGCGGTGCCAGGTCCACTCCTGAGCCTCGACCGGGCGGGCGCGTTCCCCTTCGACGATCAGCGTCGTCCCCTCTACGCGAATATCGATGGCCTCGCGCTCGACGCCGGCGACCTCGCACTCGATCTCGAGGCTCATGGGGGTATCCACGACCTCCGCCGCAGGACGCCAGACGCCCACCTCCTGCAGATCCTCGACCGGTGCAGGTCCGGTGAGCACGGTCTCAAAAAGCTTGTTCATTCGGTCCTGGATGGTGAGCAAATCGTGGAACGGATCCCAGCTCTTCATGGTCGATCCTCGATCCGGGGTTGGGGAACCCTCGAGCGACGCCTCATGGCCCCCGGAAGGCGTGAGCACGGACGAACACTGGCGTACTCCAGGAAGAGTCGAGACCGAGCGCACTAAAGTCAAGCCCCCGGAAGTGGCTTCTCCCGGGGGCTCTGATGATCGAGTGGTCGGCGCGATCAGCGTTGTGGCCCGTCGTCCACGACTTCGGCATCGACGACGCCACCGTCGTCGGGGTTCGGACCGGTCGGTCCGCCCGCTGCCGAGGAAGCCTGACCGGCGCCGCTCTGCGACGCCTGGTAGAGCGCCTCCGCGATACCGTGGGCGGCGGTGGTCAAGGCACCGTCCGCTGCTTTGATGCGCTCGAGGTCCTCGCCCTTGAGAGCCTCCTCCGCGGACGTCAGCGCCGCGTCGACCTTGGCGCGCGTTTCGGCGGGGATCTTGTCGCCGGAGTCAGTCAAAGTGCGACGAGTCTGGAAGACCAGGTGGTCGAGATGATTCCGAGCTTCCACGACCTCCTTCCGCTTCCGATCCTCGTCGGCATGCGACTCCGCCTCGGAGATCATCGACTGGATCTCGTTATCGGAGAGCCCCGACGACGCCTCGATCGTGATGCGCTGCTCGCGTCCCGACGCCTTGTCCTTGGCCGAGACGTGGAGAATGCCGTTGGCGTCGATGTCGAAGGTGACCTCGATCTGCGGAATTCCGCGCGGCGCGAGCGGCAGCCCGTCGAGGATGAATCGGCCGAGCGTCTTGTTGCCGGCGGCGACCGGACGCTCTCCCTGAAGGACATGAATCTCGACCTGAGTCTGGTTGTCG
>CAZPJJ010000106.1:0-11115 GCA_964586535.1 uncultured Acidobacteriota bacterium
CGCAGGTGGAGCAGGTCGAGCTCGTCGACGAGCCCCAGCCCCTTGAGCAGACCGAGGGTGCGGTAGACGGTCGCACGGTGGATCGTCGGGTCGATCCGCTGCGCCCGCTCGGTGATCTCCTCGACGTCCAGGTGGTCGCCCGCCTGTTCGAGGACCTGAGCGATCGCGCGTCTCGGGCCGGTGATGCGCACGCCGGCCGCCCGAATACGTTCGAGAAGTTTCGGTCCTGTTTGGGCCTGGGGGGCTTGCCCGGGGACCGGCACCTTATGTGGCTGCATGGTGTTCTCCAACGAACCGCGCTCGAGCGGCGGCTTCCTGCGAACCGTATGTGAGTCAGTCGCTGCCCGGGAGTTTACACGGGTTAGTCAGCGCTGTCCCACCGAGCAAGTGCCCGAGGCTCCCTGGCTCGCGAGAATCCCGCTGTCGGGACTCGCCTGCGGGCCCCAGACGCAGGCGGGCGGCGGGTCTTATGCCGGGCCCGCGGCGGGCAGGCGGTCGAATCGCCCGCGCGAGGGGCGTTTTCGCCGCGGGAAGCGAACGCCGATGCGGAGTAGCATCCCTCCGCCGGCCGCTCGAACCCGCCCCCCACCCCCTCCCAGGCGTCTCGCGAAGGCCGGCCGCGGGACGTGGAGCCGCGAGATGGTCACGATCGACACCGAGCGCCTCAAGGCGCGCTTTATCCGCTACGCCAAGATCTATTCGCAGTCGCAGGACGGCGTGGAGGACCGCTACCCGAGTACCCCGCAGCAGGAAGAGTTCGCGAAGATCCTCGAGCAGGATCTGCGCGAGATGGGCCTGCAGGATGTCGAGCGCGATCAACATAGTTATGTCACCGCGACGATCCCCGCGAGCCCCGGCTGCGAAGGCAAGCCGGTCGTCGGGCTGCTCGCGCACTTCGATACCTACTTCGGTACGAGCGGCAAGGACGTGAAGCCGATCGTCCACGTCTACAAGGGCGGCGACATCGCGCTGCCCGACGATCCCGACGTGAAGATCCTCGCCGAGGAGAATCCCGATCTCGCGCAGCACATCGGCGAGGAGATCATCACCGCGAGTGGCAAGACGCTGCTCGGCGCCGACGACAAGGCCGGGCTCGCGGAGATCCTAGAGGCGGCGGCGTGGCTGCTCGAGCATCCCGAGCATCCGCGGCCGAAGCTGCGCCTCGGCTTCACGCCCGACGAAGAGGTCGGCGCGGGGACGAAGTTCTTCGACGTCAAGCGCTTCGGGGCCCACGTGGCCTACACGATGGACGGTTCGACGCTCGGCGAAGTGGAAAACGAGACCTTCTGCGCCGACATGGCGACCATCAAGATCGTCGGCCGCGACGTCCACCCGGGCTACGCGAAGAACAAGATGATCAACGCCGCGCGCGTGGCGGCGCGCTTCATCGAGTGCATCCCGCAGGGCTTGTCGCCCGAGCGCGCCGAGGGGCGGCAGGGCTTCCTGCATCCGGTGTCGCTCTCGGCGAATACCGGCGACGCCACGATCATCTACATCGTGCGCGACTTCGAAGTCGAGGGGCTGAAGAAGCTCGAGGCGTATCTCGAGATGCTGGCCGAGTCGCTGCGCCGCGAGTTCGAGGGTGCGAAGATCGAGGTCACGATCAAGGAGCAGTATCGCAATATGCGAATCGACCTCGATCGCGAGCCGCGCGCGGTGCCCTTCGCGATCGAAGCCGTCAAGCTCGCGGGCGTCGAGCCGAAGGTGACGTCGATTCGCGGCGGCACCGACGGCGCGCGCCTCTCGGCGATGGGCCTGCCGACGCCGAACATCTTCGCGGGCGGGATCAATTTCCACTCCAAGTTCGAGTGGGTCGCGGTGCGCACGATGGCGAAGGCCACCGAGTCGATCGTCCACCTCGTCAAGCTCTGGGCGGAACGCGGTTGATCGCCCGAGGGCGACGGAAGGAGTTTCCATGGCAGGTGTGACGACGGAGAGCGGCGCGGCCAAGAGCCCGCTGCGCGAGATCGTCCAGCCCTTCATCGACGTGGCGCGCGCGCCGCGGGCGCTGTGGGGCGTGAATTTCTCGTACTTCCTCGAGGGATTCGTCTATTTCGGGATTCTCGGTTACCTCGCGATGCACTTCTCGGACTTCGTGTTCCGCGGCGTCGAGAATCCCGACGTGCACTCGCATCACATGGTGATGGTGCTCACGGCCGGCATCACGATCGCGATGTTCTTCCTCGGCGTGGTCCCGGACAAATTCGGCGTCCGGCGCGCGCTGATCTGGGCGTTCATGCTGCTGCTCACGGGAAGAATCGTCATCGCGAGCGCGCCGACGCTTCTCGGACTCGAGCCGGACGGCCTGTGGTCGGCGCTTCATCTGACCACCATGGCGGGCATCGTCATCGTCGTCATCGGCTACGGGATGTACATGCCGGCCGCGTACGCGGCGGTACGGCAGTTCACGAACCCGAAGACGGCCGGCATGGGCTACGCGATGCTCTACGCGCTCATGAACCTTGGCGGCTATCTGCCGACCTACGCGTTTCTGCTGCGCGACGACGACTACCTCGGTGTGGGCATCACGGGGACGTTCTGGTTCTACACCGGCGTGACGGCGGTCGCGCTCGTCTCGACGGCGCTGATCCTGAACGCCACCGTCGTGAAGAACGCGATCGCCAATGCCAAGGCCGAAACGGAGGCGATCAACGCCGAGGCCGCCGCTGCATCACCCGATGGCGCGAAGCCGGCGACGACGCGGATCGTCGAGCGCGACAGCGTACCCGTGCACATGTGGGGCGTACTCGCGGCGCTCTTCGCGGCCTTCGCCTGGTTCGCGTCGGGTAACGTGCGGATCATCGCCTGTGCCGTGGTCGTGGTGCTCACGGGGCTCGTGATCACATGGGGTAAGGCTCGTCATTGGATCGCGAATCATCCGTTGGCGGATCTCAAGTTCTTCTACTTCATCTTTGCGCTGATCCCCGTGCAGACGCTCTTCACCTACAACTGGCTCATCCTGCCCCAGTACGTCAATCGCACTTACGAGGGGTGGATCGGCGAGAAGTTCGAGATCGCGTCGAATTTCAACCCGCTCTTGATTTTCATCTTGGTGCCGATCGTGACCGCGCTCACGCAGAAGCGGAAGGTCTACAACATGATGATCGTCGGCACGTTCATCATGGCCGCGCCCGCCTTCCTGTTGGCGATCCAGCCGACCGCGCTCACGCTCTTCGGCTACATCGTCATCATGACGATCGGCGAGGCGATGTGGCAGCCGCGCTTCCTGCAGTACGCCGCGGAGATCGCTCCCGAGGGGAAAACGGGCCTCTACATGGGCGTTGCGCAGTTCCCGTGGTTCCTCACGAAGCTGCTCGTGCCGCTCTACTCGGGCTACATGCTCTCCCGCTACTGCCCCCCCGAGGGCGCACGCGACACCGAGACGATGTGGCTCTACTTCGCGATCATCGCGATGTCGTCGACCGTGATGCTCATCCTCGCGAAGGGATGGCTCGGCCGCGACTTCAAGACCAAGCACGCCTGACCGTTTGCCTGTGGGGACAGGCGACTTAGGGGGACAGTCACCCTAAGTCGCCTGTCCCCCTAAGTCGCCTGTCCCCGTAAGTCGCCTGTCCCTCTAAGTCGCCTGTCCCTCTAAGTCGCCTGTCCCCGTATCTCGGCTGCTCGCTTCAAAGAGGGCGCCTGACGCGGACGGGGTCGGGGGGCTGGGGGAGGAGCGTGATGCCCTCGGTGTCGAGTTGGCGGAGGAGGATCTCGACGGCGGCTTCGAGTTGCGCGTCGCGGCCTTCGCGGAAGAGGCGCGGGTCTTCTTCGACGGCGACGTCGGGGGAGACGCCTTCGTTCTCGACGGCCCAGCGGCCGTCGGTGTCGTAGAAGCCGCCGCGAGGGGCGGTCATGCCGCCGCCGTCGATGAAGGAGGGGACGTCCCAGATGCCGACGAGTCCGCCCCAGGTGCGCGTGCCGACGAGCAGGCCGACGCCGCGCTTGGCGAACATGTAGGGCATCATGTCGCCGCCCGATCCGGCCATCTCGTTGATGAGCATCACCTTCGGGCCCCAGAGCGCCGCGTTGGGCGCGGTCCATGGCTGCTTGTCGCCGAGGGGATTGTTGAAGTAGCCGAGCAGCTCGCGCGCGAGCAGATCGACGATGTAGTCCGCGATGTAGCCGCCCTGGTTGAAGCGCTCGTCGATGACGGCGCCCTGTTTGTCCTTCTGCGCGAAGTAGTAGCGGTTGAAGTTGGAAAATCCGCCGTCGCCGGTGTCCGGCAGCCAGACATAGGCCAGCTTGCCGCCCGAGAGCTCGTCGACGCGGCGGCGGTTCTCTTCGATCCACGCGTAGCGCCGCAGGCCCGCCTCGCTCGCGACGGGATGCACCTTCACCTCGCGCGCGCCCTCGCGCACGGGCTTCGCGTTGACGAGCAGGCGCGTCTCGCGATTCGCGGTGCGCTCGAACGCCGCGTAGAAGTTGCGCGCGGTCGTCAGCTCGACATCGTCGACGGCGATCACGTAGTCTCCCTCGCGGACATCGATGCCAGGGCCGCGCAGCGGGGCCTTGAGCGAGGCGTTCCAGCTTTCGCCGTCGTAGATCTTGGCGATGCGGAAACGTTCGCCGTCGGCGACGACGTCGGCGCCCAGCAATCCGACCGGCACCTCGTCGACGTCGGGCACGTCACCGTCCCTCGTGAACGAGTGCCCGACCGACGTCTCGCCGCCCACGATGTCCAGCAGGTAGGTCAGGTCGCTGCGGTGACGCACGTGCGGCAGCCACGCACCGTAGGTGCGCTCGGTCCAGCCGAGGTCGAGGCCGTGGACGTTCTCGACGTAGAAATAGTCGCGCTGGTAGCGGATCGCCTCGCGGAAGATCTGCGCCCATTCCGCCGGCGGATCGACGTAAGCACGCATCTGCTCAGTGGCCAGTTTGCCCTCGCCGGGTTTGGAAGTCGCGCTCACGTCGACGATGCCGAAGGCGTCGCCCGGCGCCGCGTAGAGCAGCTTCTTGCCGTCCGCCGACACGTCGAAGGCGAGCACACCCGCAATCACCGGCTTGGTCTCGCGATCCTCGAACGAGAAGCGCTGCACGCTCATCCCCGGCTGATTCTCGAGCGCCTCACCGAAGACGACGCTCTTCTCGCCGGCCGCGCGCAGCGCCCGGTAGTTTCGCGGGGGCATCGGCAGCGCGATGATCCGCTGCGCGAGATCCTCGAAGTCGATCTTCACCGGCGCGGGCGCCTTCTCTTTCTCCTTCTCCTTGTCCTTCGCGTCGCCCTTCTTGCTCTTCTTGTCCTTCTCGCCGTCTTCCTTGTTCTCCGCCTTCTCTCCCTTCTCGTCCTTCCCGTTCTTCCCGTTCTTGATCCCCTCTTCATCGCTCTCGGGCAAGAGCGGCGAGGGCGTCTCGCGGCTCAGCACGGCGGCGTAGAGCGAGCGGTTGATGCGCGCCGGGATCGAGCTCATGTCGAGCCAGCCGACGTTGATGCCGTAGTCGACGCTCGCGAGGAAGTAGAGATAGAGCCCGCTCTTGTCCCACGCGGGCGCGAAGCAATCCGCGAGGCCGTCGGTGATCTGGCGCGTTTTTCCCTCTTCGAGCGAGTAGACGAAAATCGCGCCGTATTCGCTCTTCAGCCGCTTGGCGTAGGCCACGTAGCGCGAATCCGGCGACCACACGGGGTCGAGGATGCGCACGGGATGCGCGAAGCCTTCGTTGTCGATCGTCTTCGTCGAGCCGCTCGCCACGTCGATCAGGCGCAGATTGCGGTCGGCGTCGCCGAAGGCGATGTGCTTGCCGTCGGGCGACCAGCGCGGGGTGTAGAAGAACGTCGGGTCGGGGATGACGTGCTCGCGCTTCACGCGCCCGTAGACGTCCGCGAGGATCAGCCTGTACTCGCCGCTCGCATCCGAGAACCACGCGATCGTCTCGCCGTCGGGCGACCATGCGGGCGCGCGATCGGCGGCGCGGGAGTTGGTCGTCAGCGCGCGCACGTCGCCCTTCTTCGCCGGCACCGCGAAGATCTCGCCGCGCGCCTCGAAGATCGCGCGCTTGCCGCTCGGCGAGAGAGCCATCGACTCGACCAACTCGGCGACGTCCTCCCAGTGCGGCCTCGCCCACGGGAAGTCGCCGCGCACGGTGATTGCGAGCTTCTTCGGCTCGCCGCCTGCCGCATCGAGTGTGTAGAGCCAGCCGCCGTTCTCGAAGACGAGCCGGCCCGCGCCGCCCGCCAGCGCCTTGCAGTCGAACTCCTTGAAGAACGTCCGCTGTGCGACGGCGCCCGTCGTCACGTCGAACGACCACACGTTCATCGCGAAGTCGCGGTCGGAGAGAAAGTAGATCGTCCCGTCGAGCCACACCGGCTCACGATCGTCGCTGCCTTCCCAGGGCAGCTTGGTGACGGCGCCGCTCGCGATGTCGAGGATGCGGACCGGCTGCGCCTGTCCGCCGCGGTAGTTGCGGAACTCCTCTTCCCAGGGCGCCACGAGCTGATACGCGAGCCGCTTCGCATCGCGCGCGTAGCTGCCGGTCGACGCGCGGCCGATCGGCAGCGCCTCGGGCATGCCGCCCGCGAGCGCGACCGTCCACAGCCGCAAGAAGCCCTGCGGTGCGGCGTCGCGTACCGACGCAAAGAGCACCTTCGCGCCGTCGGGCGTGAAGCCGCGCACGATGTCGGGGCCGGGATGCCACGTCAGCCGCCGCGGCTCTCCGCCTTCGACCGGCACGACGTAGACGTCGGTATTGCCGTCGTACTGACCCGAGAAAGCGACGAGTTTGCCGTCGGGCGAGAGGCGAGGATTCGTCTCGGCGCCATCGGCCGTCGTGAGCCGGCGCGCGTCTCCGCCGTCCCTGCCCGCGACCCAGACGTCGTTCGCATAAACGAACACCACGTGGCGCTCGCCGATCGACGGCATGCGCAGCAGGCGCGTCTCCTCGGCCTGCGCGGGTGCGCCGGACACGGCCAGGATCGCGATGACGGCGGCGAGAAACCCCAAAGACTTCACATTCACGGCGTTCTCCTTCGCTGAACTCGGGTGGCGACGATCGCTCTCGCGCTCCCAGGGGAGCGAAAGCGGCGATGCGCGCATCATGCCCGCGTTCTCGCCACCCGCGCGAGCGCCTCCCGCGCCGTTCGTCGCGGTGCGTCAACCGACGATGCCGGAGCCGCGCGAGGGGTCTTTCCGGCCCGCCCCCCGATCGTCACGGGCGCACTCGGCGCCCCGGCGCTAACCTCGTCGATGAGGACGCTCACGAACACAGCCACTCCGAACGGAAGCCCACCATGGAACAAAAGTTCATCCGCGATCTCGTCGAGGAGCATTCGTTCCTCACCCGCCGTTTCTTCGAGCAATCGGGCGAGCGCCTCGAGAAGGCGATCTCGATCGTGCTGCGCACGCTCCAGGGCGGCGGCAAGCTGATCCTCTTCGGCAACGGCGGGTCGGCCAACACGGCGCAGCACATCGCGGCCAAGCTCGTCGGCCGCTATGAACGCGAGCGGCCCGGCCTCCCGGCGATCGCGCTCACCAACGACAGCACCTCTTTGACTTCGATCGCGATCGACTACGGCTACGACGTGACCTTCGCGCGGCAGGTCGAGGCTTTCGCCAAGAAAGGCGACGCCGCGATCGCCGTGTCGATCAGCGGCCTCGCGCCGAACACGCTCGAAGGTGCGCGCGCCGCGAAGTCGCGCGGCCTGCCGGTCGTCGCGCTTCTCGGCCGCGAAGGCGGACGCATCGGCGAGATCGCCGACGTCTCGCTCATCGTCGACGCGCAGAAGGCGTCGCGCATCCAGGAAGTCCACCTGCTCATCGGCCACGTGATCTGCGAGGCGATCGAACGCGAGATGTTCTCGCGGGGCTGAGCTTCTTCGCGCTCAGCGCCGGCGCGGCGCGCTGCTGTCCGGCACGCCCACCGCGGCATCGACGAGCAGGATCTCGCTTTCGCCGTCCGCGCTCGCGATCGTCGTCACGGGATGGTTGCGGCAGACCGTGACACGGCGATCGGGTACGGGCCCTGGAAGCGGCGCTCGCTCGTGGAGCGAGAGACACGCGTCGAAGAGCCCGTCCCACGCCGATCCCAATCCCATGGCGGATTCGTCGACGAGCACGCGGAAGCCCGGCGGGGCACGGCGCGCCGCCTCCTGGACCGCGTCGTACGTCGCGCCGGGAAGCGCCCAGACCACGCTCATCGTGTCGCCCGGCGCGCCGCCGGTCGCGACGTGCTGCGCGATCACCGTCGAATCACCGGGGCTCGTATCCGGCTCTGGCGCGGCGAGCACGACGTCGGTGCCGACATGCGTGCGCAGCAAGCGCGCGAGTCCGCTCTTGCTGGCGTGACGGACGGCGCGTCCCTCTCCGTCGACGACGATGATCCGCGTCCCGGGATCTTCTTCGATCGTCTCGCGCAGCATCTCCGCCATGCGGAAGCGCTCGACGCCGGCCGCGGGCTCGGTGACGACCGCGAGCCGCGGCGTCGTGACGGGATCGGCGGGCTCGACGAGGACGAGCGCGACGCGCTTCGAGACGGCGCGATAGGTTGCCGCCATGCCCTGTGCGACGAGGCGGTCGGTGATCTCCCGCGCGCGTTCGGGACGCGCAAGGTAGGCCTGCCGCGTGCGCGCCGCCTCGGCGAGCTCTTGCGCGAGGACCGGCCGCGGCCAGTAGGCGGGATCTTCCTGCGGCGCGCTGCTCACCAACCGCGCGGGCGTGCCGAGGTAGAACTCGAGGCCGTGTATGCGCTCATCGACGACGACGAACTCTGCTGGCGGCGTTCCCGCGGCCTCGTGCACGAGCGCGGCCATGCGCCGCGCGTCGCGTTCGAAGGGCAGCTCCGCGGAGAGCACGCGCAGGCCGAGCAATCCCGTGCACCAAAAGACGGCCGCCGCGGCGATCGCGACGCGCCGCCAACCGGTGCGCGGCACGCGCAGGAGGAGCGGCGCGAGGCGTTCGGCCGTGAGGATGGCGAGCGGCACGAAGATCGGTAGCGCATAGAGCAGCATGCGCGAGCGCGCGAGGCAGAACACGGAGAAGGGAACGGCGAACCAGAGCACGAGGAAGAGTCGCTCGGGGGACTCGCGCAGGCGCGACCACGTGGCCCGCGCGCCGCGGCGCCACGCATCGCGCAGCGCGAGCAGCCAGAGCGGCGTCCACGGCAGCCCGCCGATCAGGAGCGCCGTTCCGTAGATCTCGAAGGCCTTGAACCAAGCCGCGTTGCGCCCGTGGCGGTCGGTGGCGACGCGGCCCCACACCTCGTCGACGACGAAGTACTCGAGAAGCCCGGGGAAACGCGCGACGACGATCGCGAACCACGGCACGGCGACGATCGCGAACGCGACCCACGCGCGCCAGTTCGCCCAGCGGAATCGGGCGTGCCGCGCGTCCGCGCTCAGCAGCTCGAAGAGCGCGATGGGAAGCACCTGCAGCAGTCCGGGCGGGCCCTTCGTGAGAAACGCCAGCCCGAGCGCCGCGCCGAAACCCCACTGCCACCACGCGCGTGCGCGCGAAGTCTCGGCCTTCCGCATGCCCCAGTAGGCGACGACGCTCGCGGTCGTGAAGAGCGTGAGGATCGCATCCGCCGTCGTCGTGCTCGCCGCCGCGAAGGGCAGGAGGGCGGTCGCGAACACGAACGCGGCGACAAGCCCCCGGCCCCGTCCGAGCAGCATGTTGCCCAGTACGCCCACGAGCGCGGCGATGCCGAGGAAGGCGAGCCCCAGGTAGAGACGCGCGCCCCACTCGTTCATGCCGAGCGCCGTGAGTCCGCCGCCGATCGCCCAGTAGGTGAGCGGCGGTTTGGTGAAGTGCGGCGCGCCGTTCAACTGCGGCACGACCCAGTCGCCCGAGAGCACCATCGCGCGCGCCGCGCCGACGTAGCGTCCCTCGTCGGGCTCCCAGAGGCCTCGCGAGCCCAGGAACCCGAAGGCGAGGACGACGAGCGTGACGACGACGAGGCCGCGGGAGAGATTCAAGCGCTGGCCTCCACCTCGGCCGGTGCCATCTCGCGATAGGCGCCACGCCACGCCCCGAAGCCGCTTTCTTCGCGGCCGTCAACCCACGAGACCGACCAGCGCGCGACGCCCAGCAGGCGCGTCACGCGATAGCGGCAGAAGATGCGATAGCCGAGGTTGCCGTGCGAGCGGAGCGAGATCTGGTTCTCGTCCTCGGGCATCGATGTGTAGAGCGCGTGGATCCCGCGTTCGCGGAGCCGGTCGATGCCGTCCATCCAGAGGCGCACGAAGGCGCCGCGCATGCGGAACTCGGGGTGGATCTCGACAGCGTAGGACCAGCCCGTGCCGGGCTCCATCTGGAAGGCGTAGGCGTTGGGCTTCGAGACGTGGACCGGCGGCATCTCGACCCAAAAGAACGCCGCGCCGCGCTCACCCGCCGTGCAGAGCACGCAGAGGTCGCCGCGCGCGAACATGTGCGCGTAGCCCTGTCGATGGTCCCGCACTTGGCGCAAGAGCGGCTCGTCCTCCGGTGTCGCGAAGCGGACGGTGAATCCCGGGATCTCGCGCTGCACTCGGCGTATCTCGTCGAGGCGGCTGAACACCAGTCGCCGATGGTAGAAGAGCCAGCGCGGCATGGCGTTACGCTCGAGGTTGGCGCGCAGGGACTCCCAGCGGCGCTCCCTGAGCAGGCGCTCCAGCGTGGCCAACCGCCCTGTGGTCCTCGCGGGCCGAGAGTCTGGCATGCGCGCTCCTGCCGTTGTCCTCCCCCCGGCTCAGAGCGGGAGCGTATCCCGGAACGGCCGCATTCGCCGACGAGGAAGCGCGCTCAGCGCCCGCCCTGGCGCGAGCCGCCGCCGCGGGGTCCGGGCCCCGCGCCGTGACCGCGACCGCCGGGCCCCTGCCAGCGGCCGGTGCCGTCCCAGAGCGGATCGCGATAGAGGCTGCGCAGCCGCACCATCTGGCCGCGATCGAGATTGCGAATCTTGTGGACGGGGGCCGCCTGGCCCGGCTCTGGCTCGAAGACACGCGCCCGAAGACGATCGCCTTCCTTCACCTCGAAGCCGAGATCGGCGAGGGCCTGGGGTGGGCCGATGAGCAAGTCCAGCGTGGCGGTCTCGTTGCGGGCACCCGCGTCGAACGCGAGCGTCACGACGATGAGGTCGGGACCTGTCTCTTGCGCCCTCGTTTCGACGCGTGCGGCGATGCCCTCGACCGTGCGCATGAGCACC
>CAZPJJ010000107.1:0-11088 GCA_964586535.1 uncultured Acidobacteriota bacterium
GTGCATTTCCTGCCAGCGCGTGCTCAGCGCTCGATCCCACCGTCGTGCTGCGGCCCTCGAGTTGCACGGCCTCGCGGGGGTGCAGCGTTGCCGACGAGTGCTCGCTTCTCGCCGGCTCGACACCTGCCGCGATCGCCCGCTCCTCGACCGCACGGCTGATCCGTGCCCTCCTCGACGAATGGCTGCGACCGGCGAGCGCCGCTCCTGTGGATGGACTTTCCTCGATGCTCTCCGAAGTCACTCTTCTGCTCGAGAGGAGCCCGCGCGTCGGCGCCGAAGCGCCCCCGCGCGCGCGGACGTCGCTGGCCCTGCTCGACATGGGGGTACGACGCGGAGGGTCGCTCGACGCCTTCGCCGGTTTCCTGACGCAGGCCGAGGTGGAGCAGGTTGCCGCCTTCGTTCCGCCCGGGAGCGGACGCGACGATGGGAGGCTGCTCGCCGTCGAGGGGTGGTTGAGGCAGGCCGCGACGCTGGAGGCCGCGCTCGTCGAGTTCGCCACGGGACCGTCGCATCGATGAGCGCCTCCGGCGATCGACACCAGCGCGGCGCCCGTGAGGCGTGGCTGGCGCGTTCCAGCGAACCATGGGAAGTGGCGCGGACGCGCACGTTGAAGATCGCCGAGGTCTTCACGTCGCTGCAGGGAGAGGGAAGCCGCGTCGGATTGCCGACCGTGTTCGTGCGCCTGACGGGCTGCGCGCTTCGCTGCCGCTGGTGCGACACGGCCTGGGCCTTTCATGGAGGAACGTGGCGCACGCTCGCGGACATCGCGGCCGACGTCGCCTCACGCCCCGTTGCACACGTCTGCGTCACCGGTGGAGAACCGCTTCTCCAGCCTTCCGTCGTTCCCCTCGTGCGTCACTTCATCGACGACATGAACCTCGACGTCGTCGTCGAGACCGGCGGCGACCAGGACATCTCGACGCTGCCTCCGCTCGCCGTGCGAATCCTCGATGTGAAGCTCCCGGGATCGGGGATGGCGGACCGCATGGATCCGCGAAATCTGGAGCGGCTCACCCCGCGCGACGAAGTGAAAATGATCGTCGCGCATCGTCTCGACTACGAACGGGCACGAGAGATCGTCCGTGGCCCGCTCGCTTCGTTCGGCGGCGAGATTCTCGTGGGTGCCGTCGCCGGCGAGTTGGATCCCGCGACGCTCGCGCGATGGGTGCTCGAGGATGGCCTAGGAGTTCGCGTCCAGATCCAACTGCACAAGCTCCTATGGCCCGGGACCGATAGGGGAGTCTGAGATGCGGCACGCCAAGCGGTCGATCGCGGTCGTTCTCTGTTCGGGCGGCATGGACTCGTGCGTCACGGCAGCGCTGGCGGCGCGAGAAGCCGAGCTCGCGCTGCTCCACGCAGCGTACGGCCAGCGCACCGCGGCGCGGGAGCGCCAAGCGTTCGAGGCGATCGCCGATCATTTCGGGGTTCCGGCGGAGCGCCGCCGCGTCCTGGACCTGGGTTATCTCGGCGCCCTTGGCGGCTCGGCGCTCACCGATCTCTCGATCGCAGTTCCCGAGACGGCACCGCGCTCGGCAGGCGTCCCGGTGACGTACGTTCCGTTCCGCAACGCGCACCTCTTGTCGTCCGCGGTCTCGTGGGCGGAGATCCTCTCGGCTCGGTCGGTGTGGATCGGAGCCGTCGAAGAGGACAGTTCGGGCTATCCCGACTGTACGGAGGCCTTTCTTCACGCTTTCGGAAACGCCGTGCGGCTCGGAGCAGCCGCCGGCACCCATCTCACGCTCGAGTACCCGCTCGTTCACCTGAGCAAGGCGGAGATCGTGCTGCTGGCAAGCGAGATCGAAGCGCCCTTGCATTTGACGTGGTCGTGCTACCAGTCGAGCGATCGCGCATGTGGGCGCTGCGAGTCGTGCCGGTTGCGTCGAGCCGGTTTCGCGGCCGCCGGGATCGAGGATCCGCTTCCCTACATTTCTTGACCAGCGATCGGAGCCAGGCGCCGCGCGAGGTCGATGGCCGCGATCATGCTGCGGTGGTCCGCAACGCCCCGCCCCGCGATCTCGAACGCAGTCCCATGGTCAACGGATGTCCTGACGATCGGGATTCCTAGCGTGACGTTCACGCCGTCGGCGAAGGCAAGCGTCTTGAAGGGGATCAGCCCTTGATCGTGATACATGCAGACGTGCCCGGCGTACCGTGCAAGGGCGGCCGGCGTGAACGCGGTATCCGGGGGAAGCGGGCCATCGATGTCGACGCCGCCTGCGCGCAGCTTGGCGATGGCGGGAGCGAGGATCCGGTCTTCCTCGTCGCCGAAGAGCCCGCCTTCGCCGGCGTGAGGGTTCAGACCGCAGAGCGCAAGCCGAACCGGACGGCCGTGCAGGCGCGCGAGCACCTCATCGAGAAGCGTGGCCGTCCGCTCGATGGCTTCTACTGACAGTGTGGCGGGTACCCGGGCGAGCGCGAGGTGGCACGTCACGAGCGCGACCGCGATGCGCTCGTCCCAGAGCATCATCACGGGATTCGCGACGCCGCAACGGTTGGCGACCCACTCCGTGTGGCCCGGAAATGCGACGCCTGCCAGCGCGATGGCCTGCTTGTGGATCGGCGCCGTGACCATCGCTCGAAACTCGCCAGCGAGACAACCTGCGATGGCTCGCTCGATCGCAGCGGCTGCGAGCGCACCGGCCTCGCGCTGGATGGTGCCGGGAACCAGCCTAGAGGACGCCGTCAGATTCCCGGTGATGTCGATGACGCGTCCGGGGATTGGCTTGCCGGTCGCGCGCGCGGCGTTCGCGAGAACGGCGCTCGATCCGATCACGACGAGATCGTCCGCCTCGCTCTCCGCGACCGCGGCGCAGACGATTTCGGGTCCGATTCCGTTGGGATCGCCCATCGTGATCGCGATGGGCTTGCCGTTCGCTGCGGCCATCCTCGGCTCCTTCTCGGCGATACGAGACGAGTTTGTCCTGGAAGCAGCGCCCGGGAAAGCGCAAACGCGAAGGGGCGCCGGATGCCCCGGCGCCCCTTCCAGACGGCAGAGCCAAACGTCAGAAGCTGCGGCTGACGTAGGCGGAGAAGGCGGAGTAGAGACCCGTCTCGTCCTCGAGGATCGGATCGTTGTCGTCGTAGTCGGTCAGCGTGTAGCCAGCCTCGAAACCCCAGCCCGAGGCGCCGCGCCAACGGCCGCCGAACGTGAGGTCGATGCGCTGGACGTCGACGTTGGAGAATTCGTCGATTTGCGACCAGTCGTTGTCGATGACCGCGAGTGACGGATCCGTATCGAGCGCATTGGGAGTGACGAAGACATCCGTCATCGTCCAGGCCTCCATGGTGGCCTCGGTGGAGAGAAACTCGCCGCGCACGAAGAGGTCCGAGCGTTCATTGATCGGAGTTCCCATCTGGAAGGTGAAAACGCGAGCCGAAATGTCGTAACCAGTGTTGCTTTCGTCCCGGCCAAACTGGCCGGATTGCAGGCCGGCGGCTCACCCATTGAAGAGTGGAATGCTGATGAACGTGCCTTGGTCCTCCTCGAGGACGTTCGCGCTCAGGAGCGTCCACATGCGGGGGCTCGGAGCCCACCACACCGAAGCGTTGAGAGCGAGGGACTCGCGAGTCCACTTGCCCACGCTCGTCTCGTCGTTCTCTTGGTCTCTCCAGGATCCCGAGAACGTCATCGACGTAGCGTCGCCTGGCGTCCACGTGGCGTTCGCGCGCAGCGCGAGCGCGTCGCTCGGCACGTTGGAAAGATCGCCGAAACGCAGCCGGTAGAGTTCGAAGTACTGCTCCCGGAAGAACGGTCCCGGACTGCCCGGGGTGTCCGTGACGCCCGCGGCGCGTACACCACCGTTGACGAACTTGAATGTGTTGTCCGCTTGCAGGAGTTCGGCTTCGGCCCGGTAGCGCCAGGAGTCGCCGACTCGTCCCAAGACCGTCCCTCGCAGCCGGAACTCTTCAGTTTCGGTCTCGCCCGCGTCGTCGACGATGAAGTTGTCGCGCTCGATGGTCCGTTGACGAAGTGCAAGCTTGAATCGATGCCGGAGGTCGCTGCCGAATCGATACGCCGCGTCGGCTTGGGCGGTCAGCACTTTGCGATCGAGAGCGGACCTGCGTGTGAAGTCGGCCACGAACCCGGCGTCGCGGAGAATCCCGCCCGGTCCGTAGAGTTCGGCGTACGTCCGGCCTTGAACGGGAGCCGGTCCGACACCGATCGGGTTGACCTGCTCCACCGTGTCGACGAAGTAGTCGTCGCTGGTGACGTCTTCCCATCGGCCCATGAGCGCGAGCGACAATCGATCGCCGAGCCTCTGCGCGTAGCGCACGCGGGCCGACTGGTAGTTGACTTTGAGTTGCGTCGTGTCGGATTCGGTCGACGAGAGCGCGATGGCGCCGTCGACGTGGCTCGAAGCGCCGTTCCAGTATCCGAGGATCGTGGTCATCAGCCGGTCGTGCCCGACCACGGTGCCGACGGGCAGCGTCACGTCGCTGTACTGCGTGCGATTCGTGAATAGCAGTTGCTTGGTGACGGGCTGCCGCGCGAGTTCGAAGTAGCGCATGGCGTCTTCGGTGGCGTCGCCGAAGTGCCGAGCGCGAAGCTCGCCGCGAACGCCCCAGTTGGGCTTCTGATAGCCGACGACCGCCGTGACGTCGTCGGTCTCCTCGTCGAGCGCCTGCGCTTGCGAGACGATGTGGCAGGTCATGCAATGGCCGGTCGAGAGCAGTTGCTTCGCGCCGGTGCGCTTCATCTGCCGGGCGTGCAGCGCGAGGATCCACTCGCGAGCGTTGGTGGGCTGGTAGGTCATCTCGGCAGTGGCGAGTTCGAAGCGCGTGCGGTACTCGCCCTCGGGGTCGAGATCGTCGTGGCGCACGATCTTTCCCTCGCCGTCGGTCGCCGACAGGTTGGTCAGCGGATCGTGCGGCGTGTTGTGCAGGAGTCGGTCGAATTCGACGTTCAGGCGCAGCGAGCGCGTCGGATCCCAGCGCACGCGGTGTTGCTGGTCATAGGAACTCATCCAGTCGAGTTCGACGAGGAAGATGTCGTCGTTGGCGAGCGTGCTCTCCCACCAGAGGCGGAAGGCCTCGGCCGACTCGTCTTCGCGGTACTCCGAAGCCCGGTTGAGGCTGTCGTCCGTGTCGACGATGTTCATGCCTACGGCGACTTCACCTTGTCCGCCATCGGCAAGCGCGGGCAGCGCGGTCATCGCAAGCGAGGCGAGAACCGCGAGAAGAATCCGGGTCGTTCTCATGGTGCTCTCCTCCTACCGCGTCAGGTTCGCGCCGCCGCCCGAGACTCCCTGCGACGAGTTGTCGGAGCCGTGGACGGCGGGATGGCACTGCGTGCACTTGGTGAGGAACGCGCGCTTCATGCCCTGATGGCCGAAGGGGTTCTGCCACACGTTCGGTTCTATCGTTCCGAAAGTGACTTCCTCGGATTCAGGCGACTCGAGGGCCGCGTGGAAGTGGCCCTCGTGACACTGCAAGCAAAGGAAGGGCTGCGTCTGCACGAGTAGATGATCGGCGACGGCTCCGTGCGGCGCGTGGCAGATCGAGCAGTCTTCTTCGACGGGATCATGCTGGAAGACGAAGGGACCCTGCTGCCGAGGATGGCATTCGAAGCAGAGGTCGTTGACGCGTCCCTGCGTGCGGAGCAGGGCGGGATAGTTGCCGTGCACGTCGTGGCACGAGCCGCAGTCCATCTTGCCCTCGGTCACGGGGTGCCGGGAGGGCAGGCGCATCTGAGCGCGCACTTCGGCGTGGCACTCGTAGCAGCCTTCGTAAAGGTCTTGTTTGACGCGCTTGCCGAGCGCGGCGGACGGGCGCTCTTCGTCGTAGCCGGCGTGCGGGTTGTGGCATGAGACGCACGAAAGTCCGACTCGTGCGTGCTCGCTCGTTTCCCAGGCGCCGAACCCATGCGAGGTCGCATGGCAGCCGATGCAGAGCGCGGAGTCCGAGGAGGGATCCTTGCCGGGGAAGTTCCTGATGCTCTCGGCGTCTCCTGACTCCATGTGCGCCGTGGCGTCTCCGTGGCAGCTCGCGCACGCCCTCGCCTGGCCGAACCAGTCACCGTCCACGAGCCGCGCGTGAGCGTTGCCCGCGAAGTGCGTCACCAACTCTTCGTGGCAGTCCGAGCATTCCGTCCCGGGCGGATCGCCCGCATGACCCGGCGGCCCCATGAACCAGGCGCCGAGCGAGACGAGCCCGAGGGCGATTGCCCAGCGGCTTTGCTTTCGCATGTCCCGAAACCCTCCTTTGCATCTCCACGGCAACCGCGCACTCCGCGACGGCGGACGCGGAATCCCATCGTCTCCCGTTCCCATTGTGGATTAGGTAAACAATCAGTTTGTTATTATCCTAATCATCTGTCGCGAAAGTCAACTCTCGGCGCGCGGAAAAGCGGGAAATTTTCGTCTTACATTCGCCTTTGCGGGATCTTGCGAAGTTCGGGAGGGCTCTCTATTCTCAGTAGCGTAACCGAACGGTTAGTGGCTGCGTCTCGACGCTCGACCGTTCGGCAGAGATCACGGGACGTAGCCCGAACGGCTGGGCGGGATGACCCGCCGTTCCGAGTCATCGAGGAGGGCGAATGCTCAAGCGTGTCCTGGTCGTCGTTGCTGTTCTCTCCGTCGTTCTGCTGGCCGTCGCAGCCGAGATTCCCGCGGACAAGGCGGTGATCAACTACGACGTCAAACTCGGCAAGGTGACCTTTGAGCACGGAAAGCACGCCGGGTTCGAAGGCGTGAAGTGCGTCGATTGCCACCACAAGACGGAAGGCACCGCGGTTCCCGAGAAGTGCGGATCGTGTCATCCAGCGAAGGCGGATCCGGCCAAGCCGGACGTCCCGAAGCTTCAGGACGCCGTCCACGACAGTTGCTGGGGCTGCCACCAGACGAGCGCCGACGCCGGCAAGAAGCACGGGCCGCTCAAGGGCCCGAAGAACTGCAAGTCCTGTCACGTGAAAGGCTGATGGCCTTCGCTCAGCCGGACGGGATCAAGTGAGCATGGACGGGGCGCGCTGCGGCGCGCCCCTTTTCGTTGGACGGTTCAAGCGCGTCCGGCGAGTCGAAGCAAGGACTGAACCGTTCGGTCGATCCCCTCGGCGACTTCCGAAATCCGCGTTGCGAGCATGTAAGCGGGTGACGTGATGATCTTCCGCTCTTCGTCGATGACGAGGTCCTTCACCGGGCAGCTCACGTGACGAGCCCCCATGGCCTCGATTCCCGCGGCCGTCTTAGCGTCGTTTCCGATCGTCACTTCGATGCCCTCGTCGCCGAGGACGCGCGCGAGCACCGCGGGAGCGATGCAGACGGCGGCGATCGGTTTGCCCGCCCGGTGAACGTCGCGAACAAGGCGTGCCACGCCTTCGTCGACGCGGCATTCCGCGCCCTTCGTCGCGAAGTCGCAGAGGTTCTTCGCGGCGCCGAAGCCCCCCGGCAGCATCAAGCCGTCGATCTCGTCCGCGCGCACCGACGTCACGTCGCGGATGGCTCCGCGCGCGATGCGCGCCGATTCGACGAGCACGTTGCGCGTCTCGCCTGGCGCGACCTCGCCCTTGACATGATCGATGACGTGCATCTGCGGGACGTCCGGCGCGCAGATGAGCGCCGTGGCGTTCGCGCGATCGAGCGCGAGCAGCGTGAGAACGGACTCGTGGATCTCGGCGCCGTCGAAGACCCCGCAGCCCGACAGGACGACTCCTATTCGTGGATTCATTGCAGTCCTCCTCGGAGCTCTTCGTTGCGAGCGTACGCATTGTACGCCGCCCTTCTCTCGGCGAGCAGGTCGGCCTGTCGCTAGCGAACGGACGAAATCGCCGGCGTTTGGCGTCCGCGGGCATCGCTGCGAAACTGCCGCCCATGTCGAACGCGGTCGCCGATTACGACTTCTTTCTGCCTCGGGAGCGCATCGCCCAGGCGGCGGTCGAGCCGCGCGACGCGGCGCGCCTCCTCGTGCTCGATCGAGCACGCGAGGGTAGCGAGCACCGGCACGTTCGAGACCTTCCTTCGTTGCTTCGAGCGGGGGACGTGCTCGTCCTCAACGACACGCGGGTCATCCCCGCGCGGATCATCGCGCGCAAGCCAAGCGGAGGCCGCGTCGAAGTGCTGCTGCTCGAGCAGCTCGCGGCAGTGCGCTGGCGCGCCCTGGTCGGGGCGTCGCGCGCGCCTCGCGCGGGCGACACGCTGTTTCTGCCTGCTGGTTTTCAAGCCCGCGTCGTGGATCCGCCCGGGGAAGGAGGGGAAGCTCTCGTCGATCTCGAAGGTCCGGGGCCAGTCACCTCTTTCCTGGAGGAGCATGGCCGCCTGCCCTTACCGCCCTACATAAAGCGTGACGACGACGATCCGCGTCACGCCGTCGATCGCGTGCGCTACCAGACGGTCTTCGCCAACGCCCCCGGTGCGATCGCGGCGCCCACGGCGGGACTGCATTTCACTCCGGCGCTGCTTCGCGACATCGAGGAACGTGGGGTCGATATCGCGACCGTCACCTTGCACGTGGGCGAGGGAACCTTCCGCACACCGGAGGCGGACGAGGTTCGCCACATCCGTCTGCACGGCGAGCGCTACGAGGTGCCCGAGGCGACCGCCCTCGCGATCGGGCGAGCACGTGCCCACGGCGGGCGCGTCGTCGCGGTCGGCACGACGGTCGTCCGGTCGCTCGAGTCGCGCCCCGAAGACGCTCCCGGCGTGCCTCGCGCCGGCGGGGGGAGCACACACCTTTTCATCGCGCCGGGATTCGGATTCCGCTACGTGGACGCGCTCCTGACGAATTTCCACCTGCCGCGCTCGACCCTGCTCATGCTCGTCGCGGCGTTCGCGGGAAGGGAGCGCGTCCTCGCCGCCTACCGCGAGGCCGTCGCCCTCGAGTACCGTTTCTTTTCCTACGGCGACGCGATGCTGATCCTGTAATCTCACGAGGCATCGCGGAGGACCGGCCATCAGCACGCGAATCGAGATCGTCGCCATCGACGCGCAGGCGCGGGCGGGTCTCCTGACCACGCGCAGGGGGCTCGTGCATACGCCGACCTTCATGCCGGTCGGCACGGCCGGCACGGTCAAGGGATTGCTTCCGGACGAGGTCTCCGCGCTGGGAGCCGAGATCGTCCTCGCCAACACCTACCACCTTCACGTGCGTCCCGGTGAGGAGATCGTCCGGCAACTCGGGGGCATTCACCGATTCTCCGGATGGGACGGCCCCGTGCTCACGGATTCGGGGGGCTACCAAGTTTTCTCGCTCGCCGACCTGCGCACGATCGACGACGACGGCGTCACTTTTCAGGATCACGTCGAGGGAACCCGCCGGCGCCTCACTCCCGAGACTTCGATCGCCATCCAGGAGGCGCTGGGCTCCGACATCATGATGGCGCTCGACGACTGCACGGGCGCGCCCGGGGATCTTGCCCTGGCGCGACGGGCCATGGAGCGCACGCTCTCCTGGCTCGATCGCAACCTCGCCGCGCGTCGCGACGAGAGCGCGGCGCTCTTCGGCATCGTGCAGGGCGGGCTCTTCGACGAGCTTCGCGAGGAGAGTCTCGCGGGAACCGCCGCCCGGCCCTTCGACGGCATCGCGCTCGGCGGCGTCTCCGTCGGCGAGTCGCCCGAGCAGATCCGGCGCGTCATTGCCACATGGGGGCCGCGGCTCCCGGTCGAGCGGCCGCGCTATCTGATGGGCGTGGGACTCCCCGAAGACCTGGTCGAAGCCGTCGCCGCGGGCTTCGATATGTTCGATTGCGTCATCCCAACGCGTCACGGGCGCAACGCGCAGCTCTTCACGTCGCGCGGCCGCGTCAACGCGCGCAACGCCCGCCACCGCTCCGATCCGAATCCACCGGATCCGACCTGCGCTTGCCCTCTGTGCACGCGTTTCTCGCTCGGCTACCTGCGGCATCTCTACACGACCGGCGAGATGCTCGGCCCCAGGCTCGGGACGATCCACAATCTGTGGTTCTATCTCGACTTGATGAGACGCATGCGCGTGGCGATCCAGGAGGGTCGATTCGAAGCTTTCCGCGCCGCCTTCCGCGCGAACCGCCAGAGCGAGGAGAGCGAACGGTGAACCGCGATCTCTTCGCCGTCGCGGACGTGCACCTGGGCGAGAACGACCCCGATCTCGACGACTTCTGCGCATTTCTGGCCGCACGGGCCGAAGACGCGTCGGTCGTCGTTCTTCTGGGCGATATTTTCTCGCTCTGGCTGGGGCGCGAGAAATTCACGCTGCCGCATCAGCGCCGCGTCCTCGACGTCTGCACGGCGCTGCGCGCGCAGGGAGTTCGCATCGTCTTCATCGAGGGCAATCGCGAGTTCATGGCGCGGGAATGGCAGGGGCGCGCGTTCGATGACGTCGCTCTCGCGGTCTCCGAGGCGCCGTGGGCGGGCAAGAGGTGGTACCTCGCGCACGGCGACCTGCTCAATCCCGAGGATCGGCGCGGCGCCGCTTTCCGTGCGTTCGTGCGCTCTTCTCTCGTACTCCGGCTCTTCGGGATGCTCCCCGCGCGCGCCGGTCTCGCGTTGGCTGCGCGTCTCGAGCGCGCGCTTCGCCATCGCAACATGCGCCACAAGACCGCCATACCTCGCTCGCGATTCGAGTCCTACGCGCAATGGCTGGCCGACCGCGGCTTCGACGCCGGGGCCATCGGACACATCCACGTCGAACTCGCGCTTTCTCTCGGTGCCGCCGACGGTCGCGAGCGCTTGCTCTGCGTCCTGCCCGACTGGCGCACGGCGCGCCGCTATCTCCGCGTGCCTCCCGCCGGCCCGCCGCGTTTCGAGGCCTGGGGTGAGCCGCGACCGGATCCGCCGACGATCGTCGGAGTCGAGGAATCGCGCGATCGTCTGCGCGTCGTCCTCGACGCTCCGGTCGTCGCCGCGGTTGGTGCGCGCGTCGCCGTGTCATCGGGGCACGGCCCCGAGGTGCGGCGCGGCCTCGTCACTGCATCGCACGGACAAGACGGCACTCGCCTGGAGATGCGACTGGAACCAGGCCCCCCGGCACGCGTCGGAGATCGCGTGCTCGGCATCGAACGGAGACGACGATGATCAAACCCGCGCCGCTTCCGAGCGCTCCCCCGGTGGCACCTTCGGGACCGCTCAACCCTGGCGATGCAAGCACCCCCGACGACGGGCTCTTCGGTCTGCGGCATTC
>CAZPJJ010000108.1:0-1913 GCA_964586535.1 uncultured Acidobacteriota bacterium
GAGCGCAGTCACGGCGGGATCGGCCGCGGCCGCGAGCGCGGGCGCGACGACCGAGAGCGCATCGCCGACCAGCGCGCGCTCGAGTTCGCGGCGCGCGGCGCCGTCGAGGCGCGCGGCGAGGCGGTCGCCGAACTCGTCAAGGAGGATCGACGAGCCCTCCAGCCCCGCGCTGCGCGTCATGCCGACGAGGTCGCCCTCGCGGAGGCCGCCCGTCGTGATCGCCCGGCCCGCGACGCGGCCGAGCATCGTGCCGACGACGATCGAGTGCGTGAGGCCGGGCGTCACCTCGGTGTGCCCGCCGACGAGGGTCGCGCCGATCTCGGCGCAGGTCTCGCGGATCTGCTCGAGCAGCGCGGCGACCCGTGCCTCGTCCGCTTCGTGCGGCGCGACGAGGACGACCGCGAGGAAGAGAGACGGCCGCGCGCCGCGCACCGCGACATCGTTCGCGTTGACGAGCACCGCGAGCCGGCCCGCGTTCTCGGCCGTGAAGCTGACCGGATCGCTGGCGACCGCCCACGTCTCGCCGCCGATCGTGACGAGCGCGGCGTCCTCGCCGGCGGCGGGGCCGAGCACGACCTCCGGCGGCAGCTTGCCGCGGACGTGCCCGGCGACGAGATCCCACGGCACCTTGCCCGGCGCGAGGCGGCGGCTCATCGCCCTGCCCCCCGCGGCGTTATCCTGCGCGCGATGGCGCCCCCCTTGCGGATCATCCTGCACCTCGACATGGATGCCTTCTTCGCCGCCGTCGAGCAGCGCGAGCGGCCCGAACTGCGCGGCAAGCCCGTCATCATCGGCCACCGCGGCCGCCGCGGCGTCGTCGCCACCTGCTCGTACGAAGCCCGCCCCTTCGGCGTGCGCTCCGCGATGCCTTCGGTGACCGCCGAGCGGCTATGCCCGGACGCGATCTGGGTCCACGGACGCATGGAACTCTATCGCGAGGTCTCGCGTCACGTCATGGCGATGCTGCACGACGTCGCGCCGATCGTCGAACAGGTGTCGGTCGACGAGGCCTACGCCGATCTCAGGGGCGTCGCGAAATCGCTCGACGAGGGCGGTCGCATCGCGGAGGAACTGCGCGCGCGCATCCGAGACGAAGAGCGGCTGACGGCCAGCGCCGGCATCGCCCCCTGCCGCTTTCTCGCGAAGATCGCCTCGGACCTGCGCAAGCCCGACGGCCAGGTCGTGCTCGGGCAAGACGCGATCGAGACGGTGCTCTGGCCGCTCGCGACGCGCGTCATTCCCGGCGTCGGGCCCAAGCTCGCGGAGAAACTCGCGCGCTTCGGCATGAAGACCGTCGGCGACATCGCGCGGCGCGACGAGCGCTTCCTGCTGACGCACTTCGGCGCGCAGACCGCGCGCTTTCTGCGCGACCGCTCGCACGGCATCGACGAGCGGCCGATCGAGCCCGAGCAGGAGCGCAAGCAGATCAGCGAGGAGCGGACCTACACGGTGGATCTGCAGACGAAGGACGAGATCGCCCGCGAACTGCGCGCCCGCGCCGAGGGCGTCGCGCACGATCTGCGCCGCAAGGGGCTGCTCGGCAAGAGCGTCGTGCTCAAGGTCCGCGACGAGAACTTCGTGACGCTCACGCGCACGCGCGCCCTGGAAGAGCCGACCGATCTCGCGCAGGAGATCTTCGACGTCGGGTGGCGCTTGTTCCAAGAGCGCGTCGATCTCGGCGGCCGCGGCGTGCGGCTGCTGGGACTCGGCGTCAAGGACCTCGTCGCGCAGAAAGACGTGACGCCGTCGCTCTCCCCCGACGCGCAACGCGAGCGCGCCCGCCGCGCCGCCCAGGCCGCCGACACGCTCCGCGCGAAATTCGGCGACAACGCCGTCAAGCCCGCGCGCCTGGTGCGAAAGCCCGACGAGTCGCCGTAGGCGGCGGGTAGGCGGGCAGCCATGCTGCCCGCATC
>CAZPJJ010000108.1:2013-11074 GCA_964586535.1 uncultured Acidobacteriota bacterium
CAGCGATTCGCTCGTTCTCTGATTCCGATCCGAAGGATGGACGAGCCGCGGTTGAGAGGCGCCGTAGGCGGGCAGCCATGCTGCCCGCATCCAGCGATTCGCTCGTTCTCTGATTCCGATCCGAAGGATGGACGAGCCGCGGTTGACGAACGCGGCGAGCATGGCTCGCCGCCTACGGGGCGGCCGTGGGCTTGGGGTCGTGGAAGTCGCGCCGCGCTTGGGTGCGAGCGTGTGCCGCGCGCTCCGCGTCGCCCGCACGATCGGCGAGCCAAGCGGCATCGAGCCAGGCGCGGCGCGCGGTGTAGAGCGCGACGATGTCGGTGGCGCCGATGCGCTCGAGGTCGCGGGCGCGCGCCTCGGCCGAGGCGATCTCGTCGGGGGTGGGCGTGCGGTCGTCGAGCAGGATGCGCGCGCGGAGCGCGGCGAGATCCGCGATGTCGGGAACGCCCGCCTGGCCCAGCCACCCGAGCTTCTCGAGCAGCGCCAGCGCGCGGCGCGGATCGGGCGGATCGAGATCGAGCGCGAGGTGCGCGACGTAGTCGGCGTGGGTGCGCCAGATGGCGTCGATGCGATCCGGGAAGTGCGGCAGGCTTCCGCCGATCTTCGCGGCGAGTTCGTACTCGCGAAGCGTCGCCGCGAGACGCTGTTCGAACTCGTCGAGCGCGGCCTCGCGATCGCCGCCGCGATCGGCGTGCACGAACGCAACGCTGCGTTGCCAGCCGTTGCTGGCTCCCCAGCGGCCATCAGGAGGAAGCAAGCGCGACGGGACTTCCTCCCCCGCCGCGAGATGCACGAGGACCCACTCGAGCCAGTACATCGCGTGCTCGGCGCTGCGGCCCCACTCGGTGGCAATGCGCAGGGCTTCTTCCTTCATGCTCAGGCGAGCGCAGAGTTCGGCTTCGAGCAGGCGAGCGCGTGCTGCCGCTGGCTCCAGCGCTCGCGATGCGCGCACGGCGGAGAGAGCGCGCTCCCACTCCGCACGATCGCTGCCGCCCGCAGCGGCGCGCCGCTCGACGGCCGCGCGATGGAACGCGATGGCCGCGAAACGCGGGACGCGAGACTCGCTGCCGGCGTAGGCCTCCAGGATCTCCGCCGCGGCGCGGGGGCGCCCAGCGTGCGACTCGGCCGCCGCCTGGAACATCGCGTCCCAGAGGGCTTCCAGACGAGCGTGCCACGTCTCGGCGTCGAGTCCGTCGCGATCCTGCGCATCGAGAGGAACGCCCGTGCGGGCGTCGAAGCGCGCGGGCGCGGAGTCACCGTGGTGAAGTTCGACGACGTCTCCCGCGACACGCACTTCGAGCGTCCGAAGGCTCGACCATCCACCGTCGAGCGGGACGTACCAACCCCTCTGCTTGTCGCGCAGCGAGGGGTCGTCGAGATAGGGCGGCGATTGGGTCTTCTCGTTAGCATTCACAAGAGGGAGCGAAAAGAGCACGTCGCGAGGCCCGAGCGCGTTATTGATCGCCGCGATGATCGCGTATTCGGTCCCTTCGATTGTGACGACATCCTGGGCGACATGGCGCTGCGCGCCCGTTTGCATGAAGGGGAAGAACATCCCATCGCCCTCCAGCAAGAAGCCGAATCGATTGTCGTAACTCAGCATCTGCTGCAGGATCACGATCGCACGCGAGCGCCCGCCTCGAAGAACGTGAAACTCGATCGGCGTCAGATAGTCGTCGTGCCCGGGTAGCACGCGGTCTCGACCCTCGAATGCGGTGAAGCTCTTTTCCCCGACGCGCCGCATCTCACTTGCCGGCCATCGGACCTCGTAGAGGTAGGTACTCGAGTTCGTCGCGTCGGATCCTTCGCGAATCGCCGCATGGCTCGGCCCCTGCGGCATCACGAGTGCGCGCGGCGGCCAGCGCCCGGGTTCGATCTGCACGTTGCGGACGCGCACCGGTAGCGGTTCCGACGCTCGATCGAAGAGCCCCGATCGCGATCGCCAGACGACGCGCTTTCCATCGACATCGATCCCGGTGGGCCAGGCCAGCACGCCGAGAAGAACCGCCGCCCCGACGATCACGACAATGCCCAGCGCCGCCACCTGCACGCCCGCCACGCTCCCCGACGGTCGCGACAACAAGAGCGCGTCGCGAAGCCAGCGTCCCGCCCCGCGCGCATCGAGCCGCAAGAGCGCCGCGTGCGCGTCGCGCAAGCGCGCCGGTGGATCCTTCGCGAGCATCGCGGCGAGCAGCGCGCGCACGTGGCGCGGCGTGCGCGGCATGGCGGGCAGCGGATCGCGCGTGTGGGCGAGCAGCGTCGCGAAGTCGGTATCGCGCACGTAGGGCGGCGCGCCCGCAAGCATGTGCCAGAGCGTGATGCCGCAGGCATAGACGTCCGTGGCCGGCGTGAGGTCGGCGTCGCCGAGCGCCTGCTCGGGCGACGCGTACTCGGGCGTACCGAGAAAGCGGCCCACCGTCGTCATGCCGGATCCGCCCGCTTCGCGCGCCAAACCGAAATCGAGCAACACGACGCGCTCTTCCCGCTCGCCGGGCTCGCCAGGCTCGCGAGACTCGCCGCTCCCATCCGCGCCGACGAGGAAGACGTTCGCGGGCTTGATGTCGCGGTGGACGATGCCTTGCTCGTGAGCGGCCGCGAGCGCCTCGAGGATCTTGCGCAAGAGTCCCAGCGCGCGCTCGACCGGCAAAGCGCCCTCGCGCGCCAGCAGATCGCGCAGCGTCTCGCCGGTCAGCAAGTCGCTCACCGTGTAGAGCAGACCGTGCGCCTCGCCGATGTCGTGGATGCGCAGGATCCCCGGATGCTCGAGCCGCCGCACCAGACGCAGCTCGCGTCGCAGGCGCTCGAGGTTCTGCTCGCCGGGATAGGGATAGAGCACCTTGAGCGCGACGCGCAGGCGCGAGACCGAATCCTCGACCTCGAAGACCTCGCCCGAACCGCCCGAGCCCAGCGAGCGCACGACGCGATAGCGCTCGGCGAAGACAGCGCCGGGGGCGAGCTGCGCGAAGCGCAGCACCGCCGCGCCGCTGCCGGGCGCGAGTTCCCGCGTGCGATCGTCGGGAGGTTCTTCGCTCATACGCGCATCATCCAGACCGCTCGGGATCCGGGAAGTGGCGCCGCGCTCGCTCGCGCGCCCGCGCCGCGCGCGCCCCGTCGCCTGCCCGCTCCGCGAGCCACGCGACATCGAGCCACGCGCGCCGCGCCGTGTAGAGCGCGACGAGGTCGGTGGCGCCCCACTCCTCGAGGTCGCGCGCGGCGGTCTCGGCATCTTCGATCTCGCGATCGGTGGGTGCGCGGTTCTCGAGGAGCACCTGCGCTCGCACCCGCGCCAGCGCGCCGATCTCCGCGACCCCAACCTGCGCCAGTTCGTCGTTGGCGCGCAGAAGGGCGAGAGCTCGCACGGGCTGCGGCGGATCCATCGAAAGAAACATGTGCGCCGCGAGATCGGTGTGCGCCCGCCAGATGACCGGCGTGATCTCCTCGGAGATCAGCTCCGCGCCCCGCGCGATGTCGCCCGCGCGAGTTCCGATGACGCGCTCGAGAAAGTCGACCTGAACCGACGTCGTCCCGAGGTACTCGGCAACGAGAAGAGCCGCCAAGTCACGCCAGACGTCGGTCGTACCGAAGGGCGCCGCCGTCCGCTGAAACCTCTCGGGAGCGCGCTCGCCCGTCATGAGATGGACGAGCAGCCACTCCAGCACGTACATCTTGTGCTCGGCGTCGCTGCCCCATCGTGAAGCGAGCGCGAGGGCCTCGTCGTTCTGGCCGAGACGCGCGAGGATCTCGGCTTCGAGCAACAGGTAGCGGCTCGGAACGCGCGACGGTTCGAGAGCGCTCGCTCGCTTGATGTCGTCGAGAGCACGATCGAGGTGGAATCTCTCCTGGCTCTTTGCCGCCGCGAGACGCGCGAGGGCCGCACGGTAGAGCGCGATGCTGGCGAACTCGGGGACGTCGGGCGCTTCCCCGACGTATCGCTCCAGCGCCGTGGCCGCCTCATCGGGACGATCTCCGTAGAGGTGCACCGCAGCGTCCTTGAGCGCCGCCCAGAGGGCGTCGCGGCGCGTGGTCCACGTCGCGATGTCGAGCCCTGCCCGCCGCGATGCGTCCAGCGGGGCACCCGTCGCGAGATCGAAGCGGAGAGGTTCCGTGAGAGTTCGCGAGCGCAACTCGATGATGCCGTCCGTGACGTCGAGCTCGGGTTGGAGGTCGCTTGCGGTCCAGGGCCCGAGAGGTACGTACCAGCCAGAGTTGAGCCCGACGAACGCGGGATCGAGCAAGTAGGGCGGCGATTGCTCGTGCGAGGAGACGCTCGCGAGGGGCTTCTGGAAGAGAACCCAGCGCGGTCCGAGGACGTTGTTGCGCGCCAGGATGATCGCATCCCGGCCGGGCTCGCCGGATCGCTCCGTGAGAGCCACGCGATCGAGACGCCCGAAATGGTAGGTCGGGCCTTGCAGGTCGTCGCCGACGAGAACGAGCTGCGTCGCGAACGACGATGTCTGTTCGAGAAGGACGAGCGCGTCGTAAGGCCCGTCGCCGATCGGCCACACTTTGGCGGGAACGTAGCGATCCTCGAAACCTGGGGGCTGGAGCGCGAGGAACGTGCCGCGGCGTGCGCGTGCCCTGCTCGCCTTTGGAGTCGTTCCTGGCCAACGCACCTCGTGAAACACCGGCGTCATGACTCCATCGCCGGCGGCCGAGCGCACTTCGCTCGCGGACGGGCCAGCGTCGAGCAGCAGCGCCCGCGGAGGGAGCGACCCCGGAACGAGCTGCGCCTCCCTGATCGAGAGAGCGGAGAGATCCACCTCCCGATCGAAGGCGCTCACGCGAGCTTTCCACATCAGCCGGCCCGCATCGAGAACGATCGCCCTTGGCCACGCCAACGCGAGAATGGTTGCCAGCGCGATGACGACGGTCGACGCGGCGGCGGTCAGCAGGCCCAAGCGCCGGGAACGCGCGCCGCGAGCGCCCGCCGCGGCCAGAGACCGCAGCGTGACGCGGATGCCGCGTTCGTCGAGCCGCCGCAGAACGGCGCGAGCATCCGGCGGCCGTGCGCCCGGCTCCTTCGCGAGCATCGCCGCGAGCAGGGCGCGCACGCGCACCGGGACGTCGGGCATCAGCGGCAGCGGCTCGCGCGTGTGGGCGAGCAACGTCGCGAAGTCGGTGTCGCGAACGTAGGGCGGAGCACCCTCGAGCATGTGCCAGAGCGTGATGCCGCAGGCATAGACATCCGTGGCGGGCGTGGGCGCCGCATCGCCGAGGGCCTGCTCGGGCGATGCGTACTCGGGCGTGCCGAGAAAGCGCCCGACCGTCGTCAGCCCCCCGCCGCCCGCCTCGCGCGCCAAGCCGAAGTCGAGCAGCACGACGCGCTCGCCGCCCTCGCCCGTGCTGACAAGAAAAATGTTCGCGGGCTTGATGTCGCGATGGACCACCCCGCGCAAATGCGCCATCGAGAGCGCTTCGAGGACGCCGCGCAGGATCGCGAAGGCCTCCGGGACATCGAGGCGGCCCGCCCGCACAAGTCGATCGCGCAGCGTCTCGCCGATGAGCAAGTCGCTCACCGTGTAGAGGTGGCCGTCGGCTTCGCCGATGTCGTGGATGCGCACGATGCCCGGGTGCTCGATGCGCCGCACGAGGCGCAGCTCGCGGCGCAGGCGCTCGAGGTCGTCTTGGCCCGGGTACGGATAGAGCACCTTGAGCGCGAGCGAGAGCCCGGAGACCACGTCGCGAACCTGATAGACCTCACCGGAGCCACCAGAGCCGAGCGGCGCAACGACGTGATAGCGCCGCGCGAACACGGCCCCCGGCGCCAGCCGCCCCGTGCGGACGACGCGGGAGTCGTCGTCTGGATCGAGGGCACGAGTGCGCTCGTCGCGATCGGCCGGAATCAAAGGCCCCCCCGCTTCTCTTGACGGTTTTCCGCCGAGAAACGGGCTGAATCTACTGGCCGGTCGAGAACGGGGCAATAGGGGAGTCGGGGGTAATCGACTCGAGTCGAAACGGATCAGCCGAGCAGCCCCTCGCTGGCCAACCACGCCGGGACCTCGCGCACCGACCCCAGGACGGAGGCGGCGCCGTCGAAGCGCCCCCGGGCCGAGAGCCCGCGGGGAATGGCGAGGCAGCGCAGGCCCGCGGCGAGTGCGGCCTGGAGCCCTCGCTCGGTGTCCTCGACGACGACCGTCGCCTGCGGATCGAGCCCGAAACGCGCGACCGCTGTGAGGTAAGGCTCGGGATGCGGCTTGGCGCGGCCGTAGTCCTCGCGCGCCAGGTGAAAGTCGATGAGCGGGAGCAGCCGCGTGCGGGCGTGGATCGTCGTGAAGTGATCGCGTCGCGAGCTGGTGACGATGCCCATGCGCGCGTGCGGGCGCAGCGCGGCGAGCGTGTCGTGGGCGCCGTCGATCTCGGCGGCCTCGCGCGCGAGAAGCTCGTCGTAGATGCGGTCGCGGCGCACGAGCGCGGCGTCGAGAGCGGTGCCGTCGGCCCCGCGCTCGCGAGCGAGTTCGAGGACGCTGCGCCCTTCGATCAGCGAGAGCCGCGCGAACGAGGCGTCGTCGAGCGCGACGCCGAAGTCGATGAGGACGCGGCGGTTCGCCTCGAAGTAGAGCGGCTCGGTGTCGACGAGGACACCGTCGTTGTCCCAGAGGATGGCGAGTCGCGGGGCGTGGTTCATGGGAGGTCGCTTGGGATGTGTCGTCGCTTCGTTCGCGGCCCGCCGAGACTAACCCGGATCGCGCGGAAATCCCCGCCCGGGCGCCGCTATCCGCCATGCGACGAGCGCCGCGGCGGCGGGGCGAGGCAGCGGCGGAGCGCTGCGACGGCAGAGCGAGGCGGCGCCGGCGACGATTTCCGCGCGCGGCGACGTGCGCGATCCGCGGGCGGCGGTAGAATCCCGCGGGTCGCCCGGCGAACGTCGATCTCCGGGCACGCGCGGGCGGCCGATCGAGGTGCGCATGCCGTTTCGCGGACGAGATCTCACGGACATCCAGAGCTTCACGGTCGACGAACTCCTCTACATCCTCGACAAATCGGCGCTGATGAAAGAAGCGCTGCGCACGCAGGCGATCGACCGCTATCGCCTCGCGCAGGGACGCGATCTGCTCGCCGCGCTGCTCTTCTACGAGAACTCCACGCGCACCCGCACCAGCTTCGAGATCGCGGCGCTGCGCCTGGGCATGCGCACCGTGGGCTTCGCAGGCACCGAGGGCACCTCGGTGCAAAAAGGCGAATCGCTGCGCCATACGCTCGACATGTACGAGGCCTATCTCTGCGACGCGGTCATCATGCGTCACCCGCTCGACGGCTCGGCGCGCTTCGCCGCGGATCATCTCGGCGTGCCGGTGTTCAACGCCGGCGACGGCAAACACGAGCACCCGACGCAGACGCTCTTGGATCTCTTCACGATCCGCGAGCACATCGGGCGCCTGCACGACCTCGACATCGGCATCGCGGGCGACCTGAAGTACGGGCGCACCGCGCACTCGCTCGTCATCGCGCTCGCCAAGTTCCAGAACATCCGCGTGCACCTCTTCTCGCACGAGAGCCTCGCGCTGCCCGCCTCGCTCATCAGCTACGCCCGCGAGCACGGCTGCGAGGTGATCCACCACGAGTCGATCACGAGCATCGCGCAGTCGGTGGACATCCTCTATCAGACGCGCATCCAGAAAGAGCGCATGCCCGACCTCTCGGAGTTCGAGAAGGCCAAAGAGATGAGCATGGTGACGAAGGAGACGATCGCGAAGACGCGCGATCCCTTCGGACTCATGCACCCGCTGCCCATCGACAAGACCGCGCCCTCCATCACGTCGGACGTCGACGGCCACCCCAAGGCGATCTACAAGAAGCAAGCCGGAAACGGCGTGCCGACGCGCCTCACCGAGCTCGCGCTCGCCCTCGGGCTCTTGGGCTCGGACTTCGAAGGCGAGTCGTGGCAGGATCCGCCGCCCGAGCGCAGCTTCATCGAAGAACGCCCGATCACCGACAAGCCGCCTCGCGAGGACGTCTCGATCCGCCCGATCCGCAACAACGGCGTCGTCATCGATCACGCCGCGCCCTACTGCGAAGAGGACCTCTCGCGCATCCTCCGCGTCCGCGAACGCAGGGACATCTACCGCGCCGCAACCGTGCGCTCGCTCTCGAGGCCCGACATCATCAAGGGCATGTTGATGATCGAGGACCGCGAGTTCACCGAGAGCGACCTGCGCGCCATCGCGGCCGTCTCGCCCGGCTGCACGGTGAACATCATCCGCGGCGCGAAGGTGGCGCGGAAGTTCCGGCTGACGCTGCCGGAGCGCATCGAGGGGATCCCGGGGCTGATCTGCACGAACCTCGGCTGCATCACGAGGCCCGAGCACAAAGAGGCCGTCGCGCCGCTGCTGCTGAGAGCGGGGTCGCGCAACGTCCGTTGCCACTACTGCGACAACCTCATGGAGACGGTGCACTTCCTCTGATCTCCCCCACGGTGCATGGAAGATTGTTGGAGACAGTAGGCTCCGAAATCGGCTCCAGGAGCCTATTTCGCGAATCGCGTTTCCGTCCCGGGAGGGATTCGGGCGCCGCAGGCGGTGTGCGGTGCGCGTCCGGCGTCCATGCCGGGCGCTCCGGTGTCGTTCGACGTGAATTCCAGCCTTGTCGCCATGAGAGACCCAAGCATCTTCAGGGGATGCGGGTTGCGTGGGTCCCACAATCTTCCAGACAGCGTGGAGCCGCGCTGCTGGCCGTGGAGTTACGGAGGATCCCGTGCGGCGTGTCATGCGCGGAGCCCGTGTCGCGCGTGATTCGCGGCGGGGGCTTTCCGTAGGTGCGTCCTGAGCCTTTCGCGGTGGTGCGTCTTTCAAATCGGGGGGTCCCGTGTACACGGGGGGCGGTGAATTGAAAGACCGCTCGCACGGGGGGTGCCGTTTTGAAAGATCCCGCAGCGAGCGAGCGCCGAGAGGGGCCGAGATCTTTCATTCGAGGGGGCCTCGTGTACACGGGGGGCGGTGAATTGAAAGACCGCTCGCACGGGGGGTGCCATTTTGAAAGATCCCGCAGCGAGCGAGCGCCGAGAGGGGCCGAGATCTTTCATTCGAGGGGGCCTCGTGTACACGGGGGGCGGTGAATTGAAAGA
>CAZPJJ010000109.1:0-11022 GCA_964586535.1 uncultured Acidobacteriota bacterium
CCTCGCCCTCTTCGAGGGACGCATCCTGCTCGGTCACAACGTGCGCTTCGACCTGGGCTTCCTGCGCGCCGAGTGCGAGCGAGTGGGGATCGCGCTCCCGCCGCTCGTCGCGCTCGACACGCTCGCCTTCGCGCGGGCGCGCTGCTCGTACCCGCGCAACGGACTCGGCACGCTGGCCCGCGAACTCGGCATCGCGCAGACCGACGCGCACCGCGCGATGGGCGACGTGATCACGACGTGGCGGGTCTTCCTCGCGCTGGCCGACGGCGCGCGGAGCCGGGGCATCGCGACCGTCCGGGACTGGTTCGTGGCGCAGGGCTCCGCGGGAGAGCGGACGCGCGCCGAGACCGCCCGCCTCGCGACGTTGGGCGTCCCGGCGCCGCCGGCGCTCCTCGAGGCGATCGAGCGGGGCGGCCGGCTCGTGCTCCTCTACGCGACCGCCTCGGGGCTGATCACGCGGCGCGTCGTGCGGCCGCTCGAGCTGACGTCGCCCTACCTGCGCGCCTTCTGCGAGTTGCGCGGCGAGGAGCGCACCTTCCGCGTCGACCGGATCGCCGAGCTCGTCCGCCTCGACGGGTGACCCGCGCCGAGGACGCCCGGACGCGCTCTTCTGCCAGACCCGTCCGCGCCACGGGACACCCGCCGTCGTCCACCCTTCCGCAAACCCCCGCCCGTGATCGCATTGGCGCGCCTGGACTCCCTGGCACGCTTGCTGCTCCCGCCGACGGCATCGCGCTCGTCCCGAGCGCCGGGAGCCGCCCATGACTTCCATGCGCCTCGACCCCGGACCGAGCCACGAACAGCGCCTCGCCGCGCTCTGCGACGCGACGGCGACCGCGCTTCGCGCCTGCCGCCAGGATCTCGAGGAGTCGCCCACGGGTCTCGCCCCGGCGTTTTGCTCGGTCGAGGCGGTGCTGCTGGGCGCCCTGGAGCGCGTCTCGGGCCTCCGCGACGAGTGGCGCCTCGCGTCTCGACGCTGACCGCGGCTCAGGGAATTCCCGGCCCCCTTTACCGGAAGCCGCTCCGGCCGATGAGTCCCACGACTTGCCGGCTTCTCCCCGGCGGGAGTTCGAGGGTAGGGATGGGGTTTCGAGAGGGCCGCACCACAGGGCGTCCCGGACCGCTGGGCCGGCTTCTCGCGCGCCTCACGGCACGCGGGAAGCCTCCCCTTTCGTCGGCGCGCGCCTCCTTCGCGGATCTGCTCGGCGACTCGCGCGCGATCGCGTTGCTCGTCGACCCGCGCACAGGTGCGATCGAGGACGCGAGCGCAGCCGCGGCGGAGTTCTACGGCGTCGCGCGCAAAGCGCTGCGCGGCCGCGCCCTCTGGGAACTGGACACGTACGGCGAGGCTGCCGTCCGCGACGAGCTCGAGCGGATCGCCTCGGGAATGCGCCGCTACGTTCAGTCCGAGCATCGCGGCGCGGCGGGCGAGACCCTCTCCGTGGAGATCCACGCCGCGGTCGTCAGCGAAGGCGACCGATCCCTCGCACTGCTCCTCGTGCACGACATAAGCACGCAGCGACGGACCGAAGAAGAACTGCTGCGGCAGAGCACCGACGCGCACAAGCTCGCGCTCGTCGCGAGCCGCACGCAGAGCGCGGTGATCATCACCGACGCGCTCGGCCGCTGCGAATGGTGCAACGACGCGTTCTCGCGCCTCTCCGGCTATGCGCTCGACGAGATCCGCGGGCGCCGGCCGTGGCGCCTCCTGCGCGCTCCGATCGTCGCGGGCGCCTCGTCGCTCGCCGACGCCGTGCGCCGCGTCGCCCAAGGAGAAACGGTCGCTTGCGAGTCCGTGGCCCGCTCGCGCGACGGCGAGCGCCGCTTCCTGCACCTCGACCTCCAGCCCGTGCGGACGCCCGCGGGCCTGCTCACGCACTACATGGCCGTGATCCACGACATCACGGCACGCCGGGAGAGCGAAGAGCGCCTCGCGCAGACGAACGACTTCCTGGCGAAGATCATCGACACCGCCGCGACCGCGATCTTCACGATCGACGCGACGCGCCGCATCACGAACGTCAACGCGGCCTTCTGCGCGATGACCGGTCATTTCCCCGACGAAGTGCTCGGCAAGAGCTGCCGCGAGATCCTCGGCGAGTCGTGCAACGTCGAGGAATGCACGCTCTTCGACGGGCCGGAGGTCAGCGGTCCGATCTACCAGCGCGAGAGCCACGTGCGCACGAAGGACGGCCGGCTGCTGACGGTCCTCAAGAATGCCGACGTCATCGTCGACCAGGAAGGCAACGCGACGATCGGCGTCGAGTCATTTACCGACGTCACCGAGCTGATCCGCGCACGGCGCCAGGCCGAGGCGGCGACCGAGGCCAAGAGCCGCTTCCTCGCCAACATGAGCCACGAGATCCGCACGCCGATGAACGGCATCATCGGCATGAACGACCTGCTCCTCGAGACCAACCTCGACGACGAGCAGAAGGCCCTCGCGCTCACCGCGCGCGCCGCGGCGGAGTCGCTGCTCGACGTCATCGACGACATTCTCGACTTCTCGAAGGTCGAAGCCGGCAAGCTCAAGCTCGAAGCGATCGAGTTCGATCCGGGCGCCGTGGTCGAGCAAGCGCTCGACACGGTCGTCCATCGCGCGGAGCAACGCGGCCTCGGCTTGGTCGCGCGGCTCGATCCCGATCTTCCGCCTTCGGTGATCGGCGACCCTGGGCGGCTGCGGCAGGTGCTGCTGAATCTGCTCAGCAACGCGATCAAGTTCACGCAGGTCGGCGAGATCGTCGTGCGCGGCGACGTCGTCGAGATGGGCGACGAGAGCGTGCTCTTGCGCTTCGCGGTCGAGGATCCGGGGATCGGCATCGACGAGGCGAAGCTCTCGGGCATCTTCGATCCGTTCACGCAGGCGGATTCGTCGACGACGCGGCGCTTCGGCGGCACGGGGCTCGGGCTCTCGATCTCGAAGGCGCTGACGACGCTCATGGGCGGCGAGATCGGCGCGACATCGCGCGAGGGCGAGGGCTCGGAGTTCTGGTTCACGACGCGGGCGGGCCGCGTACGCAGCGCGAAGCGCTCGCAGCCGCTCCCCGACGCGTTCAAGGCGGTCGCGCGGCGCGTCCTCATCTGCGATCCGTCGCGCGAGGGCCGCGCGGCGCTCGAGGCCTGGCTCGCGCATTGGGGCTTCGACGTCGTCGCGACGAACTCTGCCGACGCGGCGCTCGCCCGCCTGCGCGCGATCGTCGCCACCGAGGGTTCCTGCGCGGCGGTCCTCGTCGACCTCGGTTTGCCGGGCGAGAGCGCGCTCGAGCTGGGCGTCGCGCTCCGCGAGCACCCGGATTTCCGCGACATCCCGCGCGTGCTCGTCGGCCGCATCTCGGAACTGCCCGATGCCGCGCGTTGGCGCGCGCACGGCTATCCGCATTACCTGCTCCGACCGGTCAAGCGCGCGGCGCTACTCGGAGCGATCCGCGCTGCGCTCGGCATCGACGAGGTCCCCGTCGGGGCCGCCGCCGCGCCCGGCGCCGTGCCCCTTACCCCGACCGCGGTCGTGCCGGGGAAACTGCGCGTGCTCGTCGCCGAGGACAACCCGATCAACCAAAAGGTGGCGCTTCGCGTCATCGAGCGGCTCGGCCATCACGCGACGGCGGTCGCCAACGGCCGCGAGGCGGTCGAGGCGGTCGCGGAGGGGCACTTCAACGTCGTGCTCATGGACTGCCAGATGCCGGAACTCGACGGGTACGAGGCGACGCGAGCGATCCGCCGCCTTCCCACGGGCAAGCGCGAGATTCGGATCGTCGCGATGACGGCAAACGCGCTCAAGGGCGACCGCGAGCGCTGCCTCGCGGCGGGCATGGACGACTACGTGGCCAAGCCGATTCGGCCCGAGACCCTGGCGCGGGCGCTCATGGCGGGACACGCCTCGCGGGTCTGAGAGTTCGTTCGTGTTCGCAGGCGCTTGCGAACCGTCCTGAAAGAGCCGACCTTCTGTCGCGAACCGCGCGAGGACCCCATCGTGCTCGAGTTTCGTGGCCGGCTGATGCGGCCGGGGTTGGCCCTGGCCGTGGCGAGTGCGCTCGCGCTCGCGGCGCTCGCTCTGTCCGCCGCGGAGCCCCCCGAGAACGCCGACCAGGCGATCCAGCTCGCGTGGTCCCACTACCGGAGCGGCCGCTTCGAGGACGCGCGCGCGCGCTTCGCCGCCGTGCTCGCGGTCGACCCGTCGAACTCCGGGGCGCGCACGGGGCTCGGGTATGCGCTCCTGCAGCTGGAGCGCGCGCCGGAGGCGATCGGCGCGCTGCTGACGGTGCTCGACGCGCATCCCACCAACGCCGACGCGCTCTCGGGGCTTTTTCTCGCCGCCGCGCGCGCGCCTCTGGCGGAGAGCGCCGCGCCGCGCGTCGTCGCGTTCGCGCGCGCCACGCTCGAAGACGACACGAGTCCTCAGCACCTGCGGAGTTCCGCGTGGGGCGTCGTCGCCCGCGCCGAGGGGATCTTCGAGCGGCGGCCTCGCGCGCCGCTGCCGGCCTCGGAGCCCCTGCGCGTCCTCACGCGGGCGCTGCGCCACCATCTCGAGGTGGCGGGTGACGACGGCGTCTTCCTGCCCCTCTTCGTCAAGGGCTTCAACCTCGGTGTCGCGCTGCCAGGCCGCTATCCGTCGGAGTTTCCCGAGGATATCGAGACCTACGCGGGCTTCCTCGAGACGATGGCCGGTCTCGGCGCCAACGCGGTGCGTCTCTACACGCTGCTGCCGCCGGCGTTCTACGAGGCGCTCGTGCGGCACAACGCTCGCGCGAGCGCGAAGGCGCGCGAGGGCGCGCGGCGCATCTGGCTCGTGCAGGGCGTGTGGACCGAGCTGCCGCCTGGCCACGACTTCGAGCACGAAGGCTACGTCGCCGATTTCGAGGCCGAGATCGCGCGCGTCATCGACGCCGTGCACGGCAACCTGATGCTCGCGCCTCGCCCGGGCCATGCGTCGGGACTCTACGAACACGACGCATCGGAGAGCGTGCTCGCGTACATCATCGGCCGCGAGTGGGAACCCTTCGCCGTCGTCGATCACGAGGCGCTGCATCCCGGGCGCGCCGACTGGCGAGGCCGCTACCTGCGCGTCACGCAGGGCACGTCGATGGAGCGCTGGGTGGCCGCGCGCTGCGACTTCGCCGCGCGCTACGAGGCCGACCGCTATCGCGAGTTGCATCCCTTGACCTTCGCGAACTGGCCGACGCTCGATCCGCTCCATCACCCGAAGGAATCGAGCCGCGCCGAGGAAGATGTCTGGCGCCGCCACTACGGCATCGAGGTCGCGGGACCCCTCGCGCAGGCCGCGTGGGACAACGACAGCGCGACGATCGACGCGACGCGCATCCATCCGACCGAGGCGATGCCCGCGGGATTCTTCGCGGCTTATCACATCTACCCGAACTACCCGGACTTTCTCAATCTCGACGAATCGCTGATCGAAGAGAAAGGCGCGAGCCGCCGCACCCGCTACGCGGGATATCTCCATCGGCTCAAGCGCCATCACGGCGAACAGCCCGTGCTCGTTGCCGAGTTCGGGATGTCGACGAGCCGCGGCGTCGCGCACGTACAGCCCGAGGGCTGGCACCATGGCGGCATCGACGAGCGGCAGCAGGGCGTGTGGGTCGGCGAGATGCTCTCAACGATTCGGGACGAGGGCTACGCGGGCGGCATCGTGTTCGCATTCGTCGACGAGTGGTTCAAGGGCACGTGGTCGGTCGCGCCACTGGAACTTCCCGCCGAGAACCGCCGGCGCTGGTTCAACGCGGAGAGTCCCGAACAGTCCTACGGCGTGCTCGCCGCCCGGCCCGCGCGCGTGGCGCTGCGCCTCGATGGCGACGCGAGCGAGTGGGCGTCGATCGCACCGGTGGTCGCGGAAGAAGCGCGCGAGGCGCGCGGCTGGGCATCGCTGCGCTCGCTGCGTCTCGCCGCCGACGAGGGCTATCTGCACGTGCTCCTGCAGACCGATGGCCAGGGCGCACCGGAGTGGTCCGCGCTGCGCTACCGCTTGGCAATCGACACCTACGACGACGCGCGCGGCGAGCGCACGCTGCCATCGCCCGGTGCCGCGAGCGTGCCGACCGGCGTCGAGTTCGTCATCGAGTTGACCGGCCCCGAGACGAGCCGCGTGCTCGTCAGCCTGCCCTACGAGCCTTATGAGCGCCTCGACCGCGGATTCATCGTTTCACCGATCGAACCATCGGGGTTTTTCGTGCCGCTCTTCTTCGAGGCGAATCGCGAGCGCTTCGCCCGCGACGGCACGCGCCATCCGCCCGAGGTCTGGGAGCGCGGGCGGCTGCGCTTCGGCTCGCTCGATCCCGCCTCACCGCTTTTCGACACGCGCGCGGACGTGGCGATCGGCGCCAGCGGCGCGATCGAGATCCGCCTGCCCTGGGGGCTGCTCAACGTCACCGATCCCTCGACGCACCAGGTTCTGCACGCCGAAGGCGGCGCCTGGACGCGCACGACGGAGGGCTTTCGCATCTATGCTCTCGCGCTCGATGCAGGCGCCGCGCCGCTCGATCGATTGCCGCGCGATCCTGCGGCCGCGCCGCCGCGCTGGCTCTGGGACTCCTGGACGGAGCCCACATACCGGCTCGAGTTGAAGCACGGAGCGGACGCGCTGCGCCGCGCGATGGAAGCGATCCCCGATCGTCCGGAGAGAGAGAAATGATCGTGCGCTCCGTGTCGCTCGTGCTCCTGAGCGTGCTCTTTGCGCTGGGCCTCGCGCTGGGCCCCGCGCTGGGCCCCGCGCTCGCCTCGACGCCCGAAGCCGACGCCCGCTGGGCGCAGGGCGATCACGACGAGGCGCGCCGGCTCTACGAGGCCGCTCTCGCCGAGAATCCCGACGACGCGCACGCGCTCTTCCGCTCGGCGCAACTGCACGCGTGGGCGCGGCTCTTCGATGAGGCACTCGCGCGCTGGAATCGCCTGCTCGCGCTCGATCCCGGCAACGACGCCGCACGGCTCGAGCGCGCCAAGACGCTCTCGTGGGCCGGCCGCCAGAGCGAGGCGCGCGCGGCGTACCAAGCGCTGCTCGCCGAGGACGCGCGCAACGTGGATGCGCTCGTCGGAGTGGCGCAGACGCACGCGTGGTCGGGAAACCTCGACGATGCCGAGGCTGCCTACGAGCGCGCGCTCGCCGTCGATCCCGACGCGCGCACCGCCTGGCTGGGGCTCGCCTACCTCGACGTGTGGAAAGGCAAACACGCCCGCGCCCAGGAGCGTATCGCGCGCGTCGCCGCGCTCGGCCCCGCGGATCGCGACCTCGACGAGCTGCGCCGCGCCGAGCGCAACGCCCGCGCACCGTGGCTACGCGTCGCTTACGACCGCCTCGAGGATTCCGACGACATCGAGCGCGACATCTTCCACGTGAGCTGGGGCCGGCGCTTCTCGCAGCCGCTCGAAATCATCGTCGGCGCCGAGCAGCACGCGATGGAGGATCGGACGCGGGACGCCGACGTCACGCGGCTCTTCGCCGCGGCGGGCTGGCGTCCCGACGGCGCGTGGCGCTTCTACGCGCGCGCAGGCGTCGATCGATCGAAGAATTCGAGCGGCGACGATCGCACCGCCGCCGTCGGCACGCTCGCGGCGACCTGGCAGGTCGCGCCGCGCTGGGAGGCGACCTTCGCCGCGGCACGCGACACGCTGATCTACTCGCCGCAGATCACCGACGCCGAGATCGAGATCGACCGCCTCGCCGCGAGCGCCGACGGGCGTTTCGGCGACGGCCGCTGGCGCGTCCGCGGCGAGGTGGGCGCGGCGCGCTTTTCGGACGACAACGATCGCCTCGACGCCTTCGGCGGAGTCTGGCGGCAGTGGCGCATCGGGCGCCTCACGATCGATGCCGGGCCGGTGCTGCGCTTCATGGACTACGCGGATGACTTCAACAACGGGTATTTCGATCCGCAGGAGTTCCTCGCGGGCCTGATCGAAGCGACGGCGCGCGGGGAGTTCGCGGAGGGCCGCTGGTACTTCGAAGCCGGCGCCGAGGGCGGCTGGCAGTCGTTCACCAACGGTGGCGTGAAGACCAGCGGCGACAGCGTCTTCGGCGGGCGCCTGCTCGTCGGCCGCTTTGTCACCGAGCGCCTCGGCATCGAAGGCTACGCCGCCTACAGCGACTACGCGGTGCAGAGCGCGACGGGCTTCGACTTCACTCACTTCGGCGTGCGCCTGCGCTACCGCTGGGTGGACTGAGCGTGCTCTTCTGGCTGACCATCGCGATCGTCTCGATCGGCGCCGTGATGCTGGCGCTGATGATCGGGATGCTCATCGCGCGCGGCGCCTCGATCGCTCTCGACCGGCGCGCGCGCCGCCTCGCCGCGGATATCGCGCCGCGGCTCGCGCGGGTCGAGGCGGGGATGGTCCCCGCCGAGCGCTTCGCCGAGTCCGTGCGCGCCCGCGAGCGCTCCATCACGCGGCAGCTCCTGCTCGCGAGCTTTCCCACCGACGACACGCGCGCCGCAGCGGCGCTGCGCAAGATCTACCGCGCTCTCGGCCACTTCGAGAGCGACCTCGCCGAACTCACGAACCGCCGGTGGTGGCGCCGCGCAAGCGCGGCCGAGCGCCTGGGCAAGGTCGGCGATCCCAACGCCTTCCGCGCTCTCGCACGCGCCATGAACGACGACGAGGCCGAGGTGCGCTTCCGCGCCGCGACCGCGCTCGGCGCGCTCGGCGTCCGCGAGGCGATCGCGCCGCTCATCCACGCACTCGAAGAGCCCAGCCGCTGGTCTTCGATCCGTATCGCCGACATCCTCGCGGGCATGGGCCACGGCGTCGAGGGCGATCTCATGCGCGCCTTCGCCAAGCTCCCGCCGCCCTCGCGCCCGCTCGTGCTCGACATCCTCGCCAAAGCCAACGCGCGCGACGCCGCGCCGTGGATCCGCGAGCGCCTCGCCGACGCGCTGCCCGACGTGCGCGCTCGCGCCTGCCACGCGCTCGGCACCCTCGGCAGCCGCGAGGACGGCCCAGCCCTCGTCGCGCGCCTCGCGGACGACGCGTGGCCCGTGCGCGCGATGGCTGCCAAGGCGCTCGGCAAGCTCGCGGTGGGCGACGCGATCCCCGCACTCTGCGACGCCCTGCGCGATCGCCAGTGGTGGGTGCGCGCGAACGCCGCGGAGTCGCTGCGCCGCATGGGGCCCGCGGGGCACGAAGCGCTCGAGCGCATGATCGACGACGACGACGTCTACGCGAGCCACCAGGCCGTGCTCATGCTCGAAGAAGAGGGCCTGCTCGAGACGCGCCTCGCCGATCTCGTGGCGCAGGACGACGAGCGTCGCGCCCACGCCCGCCGCGTGCTCGACATCGTGCTCGACCTGCGCCAGACCGCGCTCCTCGAACACCTCGCGCACCACCACCATGTCGCCGCCGTGCGCGGCGCCATCACCGACGCGCTGGCGGCCTGGCAGCAAGCCGCGGCCGCGGAGGCGGCGTCATGACGTGGCAAGAAGCGGCGGTCGCCTTCATCGGCTGGTTCAACACCTTCGTGCTGGGCTACTTCCTGGCGCTCAACTCGATCTACCTCCTGCTCTTCCTCGTCTCGCTGCGCGAGGTGCTGCGCTTCGTGCGCCGCACCTTCTTCGCCGACTACGAGCAGATGCGAGACTCGGACATGACCTGGCCGATCTCGGTGCTCGTGCCCGCTTTCAACGAAGAGAAGACGATCCTGCAGACGGTGCGCTCGCTCCTGCTCGTCAACTACCGCGAGTTCGAGATCATCGTGATCAACGACGGCTCGGACGACGGCACTCTCGCGCGCCTGATCGCCGAGTACGAGCTGCGGCCCTACGACCGCGTCTTCAAGCGCTCGCTCCCCACGGGCCAGGTCCGCAACGTCTACGGCTCGCTCAAGCACCCGAATCTCGTCGTCGTCGACAAGGAGAAAGGCGGCAAGCCCGACGCGCTCAATGCCGGGATCAACGTCTCGCGCTACCCGCTCTTCTGCTCGATCGACGCCGACTCGCTCATCGAAGAGGACGCGCTGCTGCGCGTCGTCAAGCCCTTCATGGAGCGCCCCGACATCACGGTCGCGGGCGGCGGCATCGTCCGCATCGTCAACGGCTGCCGCGTGCGCGACGGCCGCGTCGTCGACATCGGCCTCCCCGAGCGCTCGCTGCCGATCCTGCAGGTCGTCGAGTACCTGCGCGCGTTCCTCTCGGGGCGCGTCGGCTGGAGCGCCCTGCGCTCGCTGCTGATCATCTCGGGCGCCTTCGGCATCTACCGCAAGGATCTCGTGATCGAGATCGGCGGCTACACCAACGAGACGGACACCGAGGACCTCGAGCTGGTCGTGCGCCTCCACGAGCACTTGCGGCGCAAGAAGCAGCCGCATCGCATGGTCTTCGTGCCCGACCCGGTGTGCTGGACGGAGTGCCCGACGACGTTCCGCGTGCTCAACCGCCAGCGCAACCGCTGGCATCGCGGGCTGATCCAGACGCTCTGGCGCCACCGGCGGCTGATGTTCAATCCGCGCTACGGCGTGATCGGGATGTTCGCGCTGCCGTACTTCCTGCTCTTCGAGACGCTCGGGCCTTTCGTCGAGGTCCTCGGGTATCTCGCGGTATTCCTCTCGTGGATCCTCGGGATCCTCAACGAAGAGTACTTCGTGCTCTTCCTCGTGCTCGCGATCTTCTACGGGATCCTGCTCTCCGTCGCCGCCGTGCTGCTCGAGGAGATCGCCTTCCGGCGCTATCCGCGCTGGCGCGATCTCGCGACGCTGCTCGTCTTCGGCGTGCTCGAGAACTTCGGCTACCGGCAGCTCATGGCGCTCGTCAAGGTCAAGGCGTTCTTCGACCTGCTGCCGCGTCATCGCCGCCGCCGCTGGGGCAAGATGCCGCGCGAAGGATTCGACGATGGCGCGGCCGCGGGCGATGCCAAAGGAGCGGCGTCGTGAAGGCGCGAATCCTGCTTTTCGTGGCAGGCGCTTGCGTCGCGGGCGCCGCGCTCGCGCTTGACGAGCCCTGGCCGCGATGCACGACGTGCTTCTGGAATCACCAGCCCGAGACACTGCGCGCCGAACTGCTCGCGCACTACGAGAGCCTCGCCCCCGCC
>CAZPJJ010000110.1:0-10856 GCA_964586535.1 uncultured Acidobacteriota bacterium
GGCGACCGGACGCTCTCCCTGAAGGACATGAATCTCGACCTGAGTCTGGTTGTCGCTGGCGGTCGAAAAGACCTCCGACTTTCGCGTCGGGATCGTCGTGTTGCGCTGGATGAGCGGCGTGCAGACGCCTCCCAAGGTCTCGATGCCCAGGGTCAGCGGAGTCACGTCGAGAAGGAGCACGTCCTTGACGGCGCCCGAGAGCACGCCGGCCTGGACGGCTGCGCCGATCGCCACGACTTCGTCGGGGTTGACCCCCTTGTGCGGCTCTTTACCGAAGAATTCGGTGACCTTGCGCTGGACGAGGGGGATGCGGGTGGATCCACCCACCAGCACCACGTTGTCGATTTCCGCCGGGCGCAGGCCGGCGTCTTGAAGAGCGCGGCGGCAAGGCTCGAGCGTGCGCTCGATGATGTCGCCGACGAGTTGCTCGAAGCGGGACCTCGTGAGCTTCGTCACGAGGTGCTTCGGGCCGCTCGCGTCCGCGGTGATGAAAGGCAGGTTGATCTCGGTCTCCATCGTCGTGGAAAGCTCGCACTTGGCCTTCTCCGCGGCTTCCTTGAGCCGCTGGAGCGCCATCTTGTCCTTCCCGAGATCGATGCCCTGATCCTTGCGGAATTCGTCGATCAACCAATCCACGAGGCTGGAGTCGATGTCGTCGCCGCCGAGGAATGTGTCGCCGTTGGTCGACTTCACTTCGACGACGCCTTCACCCACCTCGAGAATCGAGATATCGAATGTTCCGCCGCCAAAGTCGAAGACGGCGATCTTCTCGTCCTTCCGCTTGTCGAGACCGTAAGCAAGCGCGGCCGCAGTGGGCTCGTTGACGAGGCGCTCGACCTTCAGCCCCGCGATCTGGCCGGCGTCCTTGGTGGCCTGGCGCTGAGCGTCGTTGAAGTAGGCCGGGACCGTGATCACGGCCCGCTCGATCTTCTCCCCCAGGTAGTTCTCGGCGTCCTGTCGCAGCTTCTGCAGGACCATCGCGGAGATCTCGGGTGGTGCGTAGGAGCGATCGTCGATGACGATCCTGGCATCGCCGTTGTCCGCTGGGGTCACCGCGTAGGGCAGCCGCGAGGTTTCCTTGTGGAGTTCGGTGTGACGCCGGCCGATGAGCCGTTTAGCGGAGAAAACCGTGCGAGTCGGGTTGGTGACCGCTTGCCGCTTGGCCACCTGCCCGACGAGTCGCTCGCCTTTGTCATTGAAGGCAACGACCGAGGGAGTCGTGCGGCTTCCCTCGGCGTTGGCGATCACGGTGGGCTTTCCGCCTTCCATGACCGCGACGACGGAATTGGTCGTCCCCAGGTCGATTCCGATGATCTTGGACATGTCTCTTGGACCTCCGGGTGGCAGGTTGCCGCCGGAGTCCTAAGACCCCCTCGGGTCAGCGTCAAGACGAAGATCTCCCCTCGGACGGACCATGACGAAACGGCTGCTCTGCCGGTCCCCCGACCGAGACACCTCGAGACGGACTACTGAGAGAGGCTCGCTTCGACTGGCCCCAGAAGGACCCGGCGAACCGCTGCGGTCCGTCCGGCGTGCCCAGAGGCCTCGCTGATCGCCAGGACGGCGTTCTCGATGTCGATTCGGTAAGGCTCTCCCCAGGGGTCATGGAGGGACTCGGCGGTCACGAAGCCCCGCTGGACGAGTTCTTGACCGTTTCGAGGCCAGCGTCCGTGCCCCAGCGCGAACGAGCGGACTGCGAACTCGAGCCGCTCCATGCGGGCCAGGCTTCTTGCCGCACGGCTGCGATCGATCGACAACGCGTCCTCGAGCCAAGCACTCGGAGACAGCGTCGGCGGGAGTGGCCACGAGAGAGCCGGACCGGGTCGCACCTCGTAGAGGTCGGCGAACGCCAGGAGCGCCCCTCCGAACGAAAGGATGATGATGGCCATCGCCGCAGTCCGGGCCACGATTCCGGAAATGCCAGAAAGCGCGGCGGAAGATCGGTGGTCTCCTGCACCCGAACTGGAGACCTCGATGAGCCGCAGCTCGAGGAGATGAGTCAGCGTCTTGAACGTGTCGAAGGAACCCAGACCGGAGAGCTCCGCGATCTCGCCCGCCGTGCGCTTGCCGTCGACCCACCTCAAGACCGAGATGTCGCGCTCTCCGTAGCGTTGGCCGCTCGTCGCTTCTTCTTCGAGCGGATTCTCGGGCAGGAATCCGAAGTCCAGATCCTCGTCATAGACGGAACCGCGCGCCTCACGGACTTCCGTCGTCGTGGCGAGAACGTGAGCGGCTGCGGCCGTCGGCCGGAGTACCGCCGCTCGCGAAGGAATGACGCGTTCGATGATGGGCCATTCGTCCACCATCTGCGCGCCTTCCATGAGAAGGGTTTCGCTGGGAATCGGCGTGACCAGTTCCCGGTCCCAATCCACCTTCCGATCGGGCTGGAAATCGTACTCGCCGTCGCGCCAGCGGAAGAGGTCGTAGACCGTCTCGAGGATCTGGAGTTGGAGGTTCTTCGCCAGCGTCTCGCGCTCGATCCAGCCGCGCCGCAGGAGGACGTGTCCCAACCGTTGCAGGGTCTCTTGCTGAATCTTGAGCGCCTGGTCCAGCCGGCTTTCCGTGAGCTTTCCCGCCCGAACCAGAAGCTGGCCGACCTTCAACTCGGTCGGGCGTGCGCTCGAGTCCGCCGCGACCACCCTACCCCCCTCGAATCCAACGGTGACTTCCTCGTCCTCGTGGCGAAGAACGAGCAGCCCCGTCTTTCTCTGCAATCCGATGAGTTGAAGGATGTCGGTGAGCGCGAAATCGCCCAGGGTGCCGCGGAGCGCCATGGATCATGCCCCCCTGCGAGCGCCGATCGCTCGTGGCCGGAACCCAGGGAACTGCAGGAGCAGCCAGAGCGGCACGGCAAGGGCCAATGCGGCGAGCCCCGGCGCCCAGGACTGGCCGATGATTCGACCCGGCAAGGGGAAGTCGGCGAAGAACGCGACAGCGACCAGGAGCGACCAAGCCCAGACCTGGATCACTCCCAGCGTCGTCCGTCCCTCATGGATCACGGCGAGGCCGGGCCAAACGAGCTGGACCATCGCGCGGAGACGCGTCGTCCAGCCGAGCCGCCGCTCGATTCGTTTCAGTTGTTCTCCGCGTGCGGCTGGCGCGAGATCCTGCTTGCGGCTGAGAACCTGGAAACACGCCGTGCATGTCGCCTCTGGGAGTGCGCTCATGCCCGCGTCGAAGACGGTGCCGCACATCTCGCAGGTCTCTCGCGACAGCTGCGGAACGCGCAGCCGTGCGAGTGCGAGACCGAGTAGGGTCGCCAGCGCCGCTACAGCCAACGAGTTCGTCCACGAGAGCTGGCCGACAACGTCGGGAACGACGATCGAGCGGAGCACGTGCCGGATGACCTCGTCGCGTGTCACTTCGGGATTCGCGACTTCTCCCTCGGCCAACGTGGCCTGGATCTTCGCGAACGCCGCTGCATCGCTCGTGCGCGCTTGGTCCGCGAGGGACTCCGCCATCTTGAAGTCGAACGCAGCCAGACGGACTTTAGCGAGATTGATCAGCGCGGGCACATTACCGGGCGAGACATCGAGCGCATCCCGATAGTGGACACCCGCAGTCTCGTGCTTTCCGAGGCGGAAGAAGACGTTTCCGAGAGCGATGTGAATGCGCGGATCGCGCGGCTCCAATCTCGCCGCGTCGCGGAGCAGGAGGACAGCACGCTCGGGGTGATGTTCCGCGCACATTTCGGCGAGCAGGACGCGCCACATCGCTTCGCGCGGCCGATCGGTCGCCAGGCGCGCGAGATCCGTGATCAAGGACGGCGAAAGCGTGCGTTCCGCCGCGAGCGTCGCGATCGCGACGTCCTCGCGCTGCGGAGCTTCTTGGAGGAGCGACAACCCACGCGTCGCGGGCACGGCGAACGCGAGCAGGATCAGCCATGCGACGACGAGCCGTCGTTCCGCCACGCTGAGCGCCGGAGCGAGGACGACTGCCCAATAGAGAACGACCCAAACCCCCAGAACGCCCAATGCCAAGGGACCGAGCAGAAACGCAAGGCCGGCGGCCACCTGCCATGCCGCGTGCCAGCGCGGTGAGACGAGCGAGCCAACGCTGGCTGCAACTCTTTTCCCGTGACGACAAGCGAGCGTCACGATCAGCGCGATTCCCGTGACGATCGACGCGAGGAGCATGAACTGAAGCGTGGCGACGGTGTCGGCCAGCAATGCCCACGAGGGGAGCCACCGCTGCCGGAGAGCCTCGACGACGAGCGCTAGCACCTCTTTCGTTTCGCCACCACCGCGCCATCGGATACGCGCCTCGGCCCACGACGCCTCGGCGAGGTGGGGATCGAGTTCGCGCGCGAGACGGAAGGCCTCGATGGCGTTCGTCGCGTTGCCCGCGGCTTCCTCTTCGAGACCTTCGGCGTAGGCGGCGCCGGCGAGAAGGGGTAAACGCCTGACGCGCTCGACCCGGGCGAGTTCCAGAACCTCGCGCGCAATGAATGAGGCGTTCGTCCTGTCTCCCGCGTCGAGCATCGCCTCGCGCCGCATCCAGCGACTCTCGATCCGGCGTGCGAGACTCTCGCCGAGGCTCGCCTCGGGTCCCCCGAGCAGAGCGGAAGCGACGTCTCCGGAAGGCTCCAGACCCACGGGGGGTTGCTCCACGGACTGGGCGAAGACGGAGAGTCCAGCGACCGCGAGCGCGATCGCGAGGACGGGCGCCGCCAGGCGCGCGTCGGGCCGCATCAGGAACGACCGCTGCGATCCTGGAGGCCGACGAACTGCATCTTCAACTCGTAGATCGCCTGGTCGAGCAGCCGCTGCTCGCCCTCGTCGAGGCGCCCGCGAGTCTTTTCGCGCAGAAGTTCGAGGACGGCGATCGACTCGCTTGCCCTTCGCAAGTCGACCGACGTCTGCTCGGTGTCGGGATTCGGCACGACACCGAGGGCGACGAGCGCCATCAGCCAGAAGGGCTGCACAATCTCCGCGAATCTCGGTTCCACGGAGGGCGCCTCGTCGGTTGCCGAAGAAGTCCCGCCGCCACGAAGCACCCCACCCCCGGGCAGTGGGATCTCTCCGGGGCCGGGCCCGTCGCCGACGCGATCGTCCGCGTCGCGCTCGTTCATCGGCATCTCCTCTCTCTCTTCCGAACCGCTGGCCCCGAGGGCCGAACGCGGGCGCAGGATATCATCCGCGTCAGGAACCTCTCTAGGCGGCGGCTCAAGGGGAATGTCGAGACCGCTTCCCCCGCTGTCAATCCGTTTCGCGGGTGCCTCGCTCGAGAATCGCGGAGTCCCGGATGCAGAACCTCGACCGGCTGGTAAAAATCATGGCGACCCTACGCTCGGAAACGGGGTGCCCCTGGGACCGGGAGCAGACTCCCGAAACGCTCCGGCCTTACGTGCTCGAGGAGGCTTACGAAGTCGTCGACGCCATCGATGGAGGCGACCCCGAGAGCCTCCGTCTCGAATTGGGAGACCTCTTGCTGCAGGTCGTCTTCCTCGCACGCATCGCGGAAGAGCGCGGCCTCTTTCACATGGACGACGTCGCGGCAGGAATTTCGGACAAACTCGTACGACGTCATCCTCACGTCTTCGCCGGGTCCAGCGTGAGCACTGTCGAAGAGGTTTGGAAACGCTGGGACGAGATCAAGAGCGAGGAGCGCCGGGAGAATGGAGAGGACCCCACTCGGTCATCGCGTCTCGACGGAGTTCCGCGCGCCCTCCCGGCCCTTTCGCGAGCGCGGCTCTTCATGGAGAAAGCAGCCCGCTCCGGCTTCGACTGGTCCGACGCGTCCGGCGTGATGGAGAAGGTCAAAGAAGAAGTCGGCGAGTTGGAGCAAGTCATCCAAGAGCGGGACCAACAACGCATCGACGAAGAATTGGGGGATCTCCTCTTCGCCCTCGTCGCACTTGCGAAGCATGTGGGGACGGACGCCGAAGCGAGTCTGGATCGTGCTAGCGCGAAGTTCGCCCGGCGATTCCGCTACGTCGAGTCGGCGATGCAGCAGGCGGGATCGTCCATGAAGGAAGTGGGTCCGGAGCGCCTGGATGAACTCTGGCGCGAAGCCAAGGAACGAACGCGCGGCTGAACTCCGCGGCTTGGGCGACGCACTTCCTCGTTCGCTACGCGCCCAACCTTCAGGCGCGGGGATGGTGTTCGTCGTAGAGGCGGCGCAGGCGCTCCTTGGCAACGTGGGTATAGATTTCCGTCGTCGAGATATCCCGATGCCCCAAGAGGCTCTGCACGGTTCGCAGATCCGCTCCTCGCTCGACGAGATGAGTGGCGAACGAATGGCGCAGCACGTGCGGTGAGAGCCGTCGAGGGTCGAGTCCCGCGCGAAGCGCGATCTGGCCGAGTCGAACCCAGAAAGCCTGGCGGGTCATTGGTTGGCCGCCCCGGCCCGGAAAGAGGACATCGCCCTTGGGATTGAGCTCTGGACGCGCCCGATCGAGATACTCGGAGAGCGCCGAGAGGGCACGGCGCCCGAGCGGGACGAGCCGCTCGCGGCCGCCTTTCCCTACCACGCGGACGATCCCTCGCCGGGCGTCGATCTGTCGCGTTCGCAAGGTCACGAGTTCCGAGACGCGAAGTCCCGTCGCGTAGAGGATCTCCAGCATGGCGCGATCGCGGGCTTCCTTGGGCAATCCCCCGCCGGTGGCGGCGAGCAGCTGCTCGACCTCTTCGAGAGTGAGGACGCGCGGCAGCGGACGCCGCCGTTTCGGTGCTACGACGCGGGCCGCGGGGTCGTCCTCGCGGCGCTCGTCCTCGCGCAGGAAGGCCAGGAACGTCCTAATGGCCGACAGTCGTCTCGCTCGCGTTGCCGCCGAGAGACCCTGCGTGCGGGCATCGCGAAGCCATGCTTGCAACGAGGCCTCCGACACTTGATCCAAGCGAGACTGGCCGTGCAGGGCGAGCCAGGATTCCAACGAACGAAGATCCCGTGCGTAAGCTTCGATCGTTCGCGACGAGAGCTGACGCACCGCGGAGAGGTGAACGAGAAACTCTCTCATGCTGGAGATCGTCTCGGTCATTGGTCCGGTGCCTCGGTTTCTGGACCGTCCAGGAGCAGCGTGACGGGACCGTCGTTGACGAGTTCCACGTGCATCATCGCGCCGAATCTTCCCTGCGCGACCGTGAGCCCCTGGGCCTCGATCTCCGCGCAGAAAACCTCGTAGAGTTGTTGTGCCACGCTTGGGTCTTCCGCTCGATCGAACGAGGGTCTGCGGCCCTTCCGCGTCCGCGCCGCCAGTGTGAACTGAGAAACTACGAGCACGCCGCCCTCCACTTCGCCGAGGGTGCGTTCCCAGAGCTTGCCGTCCGGACCTGGAAACAGCCTCATCGTCGCGAGCTTTCGCGCATACCAACGAGTTGTGCCGGCTTCGTCTCCGCGCTCGATGCCGAGCAAGACGACGACACCGCGTCCGATCGCTCCCACGACTTCCTCATGGACGAGGACGCGGGCTCGCGTGACTCTCTGCAGCAGGACCTTCACACCCTACTCTCCCGGGCCTTGCGGCTCATGGGTTCTCGACGAGAACGAACGCAGGAAGACAAAATAGAGCGCGCCAACCGTCACCACTCCAAGCGCGACGCGCACCGCGAGCGAAAGCGCCGCCCTGGTCCAATGGACGTTCTCCGCGACGGAAGCGATCCATGGAAGTCCCTGGACCACGACGAATCCCATGGCTACGCTCGCGAAGCAAGCGGACATCGCGGCACGCACGATCCCGGCTCGGTCGATACCGCCCGCTCGCGACACCAGGATCGCTCCCATGCCGATCGCCTGGAAGGTCGCCGCGATACCCGTCGCGAGCGCGAGACCGGGGACACCCCAGGCGCGGACCATTGCCACCGATAAGAGAACCTTGATGACGATCGTGGCGAGCGCCAGACGTGCCGGGGTGCGCGTGTCGCCGAGTGCGTAGACGGTCGGGACGAGCACCTTGACGAGCGCGTAGCCGGGAAGCCCGATCGCATAGCAGCCCAGGATCGCTGCCGTCGACGCGGCGGCGGCACCATCGAAAAGCCCATGCTGATACACGACACGGACGATGGGGCCACGCAACACGAAGAGGCCGACTGCCGCGGGGACGACCGCCAGGAGCGCCCACTCGAGCGAACGCGAGACACTCCGCCGAAGGGCGGCCCAATCCTCGCGAGCCGCGTCGTCGGACACCTTGGCTAAATTGGCGGTCGCCAGTCCGACGCCGACGATTCCGATGGGTAGCATCCAGAGTCGCATGGCGTAAAAAAGATGCGAGACGGGTCCAGATCCGAAAAAGGACGCGACCTGCGTGTCGATGATCACGTTCACGTAGGTGGCGGCGATCCCGAACGCGGACGGCGCGAGCCGCGCCACGATCTCGCGAACGTCGGGGTTGCGTGCTTCCCATCTTGGCCGGAATCGAAAGCCCCAGCCACGAACGCCGGGAATCTGGACCGCGAGTTGAAGCAATCCTCCGGCGACGGCTCCGATCGCGAGGCCGGTCACGCCAGGCCAACCCAACTCCTCGAGGCGGGGCGCAAGCAGCCATCCTCCGGCGAGGATCCCGATATTGAAGAGCGCCGGAGCGAGAGCCGGTGTGAAGAACCGCCCGCGCACGTTCGCCATTCCCATGAGCACGGAAGCCGACGAGACGGTGACGAGGAACGGGGCGAGCAGGCGCGCGATCCAGGCGGTCAAGTCCAGAGCGTCAGCAGAAAAACCCGCGGCGATGAACGTGGCGTAGAGCCGCGACGAGATGACGAGGACGAGCGCCACGCCTCCGGAGACGACCAGGAGTCTCGCGAGGATGGCGTTGGCCACGCGAAACGCGGCTTCCCTGCCCTGTTGCTCCAGCACGCGGGCAAAAACCGGAATGAACGCGGCGGCGAGGGCCCCTTCCGCCAGAAGGTCGCGAAGAAGATTCGGAACGCGAAAAGCCGCTACGAAAGCGTCGGTCGCCGTGACGGGAAAACGGTGCGAGATGGTCATCTCTCTCGCCACGCCGAGCAGACGGGAGAGGGCCGTCGCGGCGGAAACCGCCAACGCCGCTCGCGGAACCGAAACCCTCGTCGACATGAGCGCGATTATGCCGCTCTCCCGCTGCGTAGAGCCCTCAGGAGGCGTGAGACTTGATCGCGATCGCCGCGTGTGCGAGCCTCCCTGCTGCCGGAAGGAGGCTCTCGCATGGCTTCTCTCGCCAAGGTCACGGTCGTCGGCAATCTCGGACGCGACGCCGAACTGCGCTACACACCCAATGGCACCCCGCTCTTGGAGTTTTCCATCGCCACCAACGAACGCTGGACGGACAGCGGGGGGCGCCAGCAGGAGCACACGCAGTGGTTCCGCTGCACCCTCTGGGGCCGGCAAGCGGAGACTCTCAAGCAGTACCTCACGAAGGGGAAGCAGGTCTACGTGGACGGGCGGCTACGCGTCCGAGACTACGTGACTCAAGACGGCGACAAGCGCTATAGCCTCGACGTCCGCGTCGATCAGCTGACGATGCTCGGTGGCGGGGGTGGCGCGAGCACGCCCGGCGAGCTCTCCGGTCCCGACGGTGGCGTCGCGGACGACGACATTCCGTTCTGAGGTGCCTGGCTTCCGGGGCTCGGTCAGTTTTGGCGAAGCGGACATCCCTCTCTCTTTCGGTTTGCCGCGGAAGAAGGAGGACGGTATAAGCACGGCGGCTGATGGTGGAGGCGCGCCATGCTTCGACTCGTTTCGCGAGCACTGGTTGGCACTGGGGTCGTCCTGGTCTCTTTCATCGGCATCGCTCCAGCGTTCGAGGATGAGCGGCTCTCCAGGCCGAGTGCGGGAGAGGTGGTCTCACAGGAACTCCACTTCCACATCGAAGCCTCGGGAGAGCCTGAGCCCGAGGAGTTCTTTCGCATCGAGATCGCGCTAGACGCTGACTTCGAGTCCATCGTCGACACGTTCGATAGCCGAGAAGATCGCGCGGGTTGGGCGATCGCTTCGCCGCGGGGCCTGGAAGACGTCCCCGAGCGGTACCGCCCCACGGCGTTCGAAGGTATTCACCTTCGTCCACGGAAGCGGTTCCAGGACGGCACCTACTACTGGCGAGCCTTCAAGGCAGTCGGGTCGGGATCGTGGGAGTCCATTCCCGGAACGGAGACCTTCGTCGTCGATACGATTCCGCCGCAACCCGTCGAATCCCTGCAGGTCCGGAGGAGCCCGGACGGCACGCTCCAGCTCTCTTGGAGTCCTGTCGGTTACGACCTCGACGGCCAACCCGAGCGCGTCGCCGGTTTCCGCGTTTACCAGTACACGAAGCTCTTGCGCATGTATCGGCCGATGACGCGGAACATCGTGACGGAGGGCGAGGCGACGACCGTTTCGATCCCGGCAGAAGCTCTCGAGAGCGAGCGGATCGTCTTTTTCCGTGTGCAGGCCGTGGACGAGGTCGGTAACGAAGAAGGTCGCACGCGGCCGAAGCGGATCGGCGAACTCGAACTCGCGCGGACCCACGCGAATCCAGATCTTCTGACCAATCCCGACTATCTCCGCCAGCTCTCGCAGCAAGAAGCGGACGATTGAACCTGTCCGCTCGCAGGACTCCGGTCCACACGAAGATCGTGAGTTTCACCCGCGTCCACGCCTTCCATCTGTTTTTAGCGTGGAGCTTCGAACTCTCTCCGCGAGTTTACGGCTAGCGCGGCTGAAGCCGCTCTACCGCGCGCCGAGCCTCGACCGCGATCGGCGACTGCGGGTCGGCATCGACGACGGCCTGCCACTTCGCACGCGCCTCGTCGAGCCTGCCGGCGGATTCCAGCAGACGCGCTTGGCTCGCGATCGCCAAGTCCCTCGGGTAGGAATTCGCTTCGGCCGACGAGGCCGCGAGCGGCTCGAGCGTTGAAATCGCTTCCTCTGTGCGGCCCAGATCGGAAGAGCACACGTCTGAACTCCAG
>CAZPJJ010000111.1:0-10700 GCA_964586535.1 uncultured Acidobacteriota bacterium
GCTCGATCGCGATCTGCGCGAATACGGGCATATCCCGGGGCCGCTCGTCTTCGCGGTCGACCGCCTCGACATTCGGCGCGGCATCTGGAACGGCACGACCGGCATCCGGCTCTCGAACGGCTACGGCTCGGTGCGCGCGCTGCCGACGATCCTCGTCGAGAACCACTCGCTCAAGCCCTTCCGCCAGCGCGTCCTCGGCACGCGGGTACTCCTCGAATCCGTGCTGCGCATCGCGGCAGCCGCGAAGGACTCGCTGCGCGCGGCCATCGCCGCCGACCGCGCGGCGCGCCCTGCGAGCGTGCCGCTCGACTGGGTCTATCCGCAGGGCGCACCGCGCCGCATTCCCTTCCTCGGCATCGAGGCGACGCATGAGCTCTCGCCGATCACGGGATCCGTCGTCGTCCAATGGACCGGGGAGCCCTGGGAGGGCGAAGTGCCCGTCCTCGGCGACACCGAACCGACCGACTTCGTCGATCGGCCCCGCGCCTACTGGATTCCGCCCGCATGGCCCGACGTCATCGACCGCCTGCGCGCGCATGGAATCGCCTTCGAGGTGATCGACAAGCCCGCGACGCTCGACGTGGAAATGTACCGGGTGCGCACGCCGAAGATCTCCGCGGAACCCTTCGAGGGCCGCCATCTCGTCGAGGCCGCGGTCGAAATCGAGGTGCGTCGCGAGACCTTCGTCGCGGGCTCGGTCCGCGTGCCCACCGACCAGCCGCTCGGGACGCTCTCGATGTTGCTCCTGGAGCCTCGCTCCGAGGACTCGCTCTTCGCCTGGGGCTTCTTCCCGGAGATCTTCCAGCGCACGGAGTACGCCGAGCCCTACGCGCTCGAGCCGCTGGCCCGGCGCATGCTGGAGGCCGATCCCGCGCTGAAGGCCGAGTTCGAGAAGAGGCTCGTCGAAGACGCGGCCTTTCGCGGCGATCCTGGCGCGAGGCTGCACTTCTTCTACGAGCGCACGCCGTACTGGGACGCGCGCTACTTGCTCTACCCCGTCGGACGCGAGCGCTGATCGCCGCGCCACAGGAGTTGCAGCGAGCCGTCCGTGCTCTCGAGTTCGATCGCGGCCACGCGCACGCGAGGCTGCGTCTCGGGGATGTAGACGCGGTCGATGTGGACGACGCGCTCGGGCGACGAAAAATCCTTCGGCCCTACGGTGCCACCGAAGTGGTCGCTGCGGCCGAACGCCACGTGCGGACCGAGTTTCTCGTCGAGGAGCACTGAGCCCGCGGGCTTGATGCCGAGTTCGTGCAGCACGCCCAGCCCGAGTTCGGCGACGTTGGCGTACGCGGGCTCGCGCGCGAAGGCCTCGCGTTCGCGTGCGGCGACGGGGCCGTCGCCGCGTACGTCGCGGACGCGATTGCCCTCGATGATCAGCGTCATCAACTCGCCTTCGAGTTCGAGCGGCAGCTCGCCCTTCGTGCGAGACGGATCGTCCGCGCGCTCGCCCTCGTAGGGAACGATGTAGGTCTCGCCCGAGGGTAGATTCGCGGCCACGCCCGGCTCGCGGACCAATCCACCGCTGGCGGTGGAGACGCGGTGCCGCAAGTCGATGAAGAGCTCGTGACGCGCTCCGCCGACATCGAAGACCAGGCGCGCTCCCGTCGCGGGATCGAGCCGCTCCTTGAGCGCACGGCAGCGGCGGTCGACCTCTTCCCAGTCGAGGCGCAGCGCGGGCACCATCGCTCGCGAGAAGCCCGGCATCGTCGCGGCGCGAAAGCCGAGGCGCTTGGCGAGCACCTTGAGCGGCGCGGTCGTCGAGAGTTCGGTCGGCGCGAGCACGAGCGCGTGCGTCGCGAGCAGGTCCAGGAAGGACTCGTGCGCGTCGGGCAGCTCGTCGGCGGTGCGAGGCAGAGGGCCGACCTCGTGGACGACGGCCGTCTCGGGCAAGTCGGCGTTGTTGGCGCGCACGTTGCGGTAGAGCACGAGCGTGACCCGGTCGAGCCCGGCCTCGCCGCGCACGGCGTCGAGCGCGTCGCGCCACTCGGCAGCCAGGGCGCGGCGATCCGCCCAGGCGGGATGATCCGCGCGCAGGGCGTCGGGAAGGTCGCAGAGGATTGCGAGCGCGCGCTCGCGGGGACCGGGCGCGAAGACCCGGCGCACGAGCGCCGCGAGCTCCGCGCCGCCGATCGATGCCGCGTCCGTCATCTCTTCAGCGCTCTTCGAGAAGATATTGGATCGTCGTGACGACCCGCACGCGCTTCCACTCCGGGGAGAGCGGATCGCGATCCTCGACCGTGAAAAGCCCCTGCTGCGCGTTGCGGATGATGCCCACGCGCGCGCCCGAATCGAGCGCGAACTGCTCGGCGGCGCCGCGCGCATCCTTGGTGGCCGCTGCGATCATTTCGGGCTTCACCTCGTCGAGTTTCGTGAAGAGATACTGCGTCGGATATTCCCAGTTCCGCGTGAGCGGCACGCCTTCTTTGACCAACTCGCCCGAGCGCCCCATCGCCCGCTTGGCTTCTTCGATGTTGCGCGTGCGGACGAGCACCGCGGCTTCGGCCATGTAGCGCTCGGCCGGCCGCGAGCTGGGCGGCATACCCTGCGCGGCGTAATCGGTGACGCGCGGGGCGGCGCGCGACACTTCGCCCTCGGGGAACTTGCCGCCGAGAAAGGACTCGATGCGGGCGGCTGCGCTCTCGACGCGACTCTGGAGCGTCGGCAGGTCGTCGGCCGTCACCTGGAACGTGATCGGCCAGAGCACGAGGTCGGCGGGGAGTTCGCGCTCGGCGAAGCCGCGCACGGTCACGTAGCGATCCGCGGCGCGCGCGGCGTAGAGACCGTCGCCGACGAGATAGCCGCAGGCGGCGAGTCCGATCGCGACGAGAACACCAAAGACGGCCCAGGGCGCGATGCTTTGTTCGCTCATGACGTGACCTCCGACGCCGAGACTCTGCGCGACCTCGCGCGCGCCGTCAACTCACCAGGCCTCACCGATCGAAAGGAACCATTCCCCGCTGCTCTCGTCCGCGCGCGGTTCGATCTTGCGCCCGTACTCGGCGCGCACGAGACCGACGGGCCCGCGCCACCGCAGGCCGATGCCATAAGTCTGTCGCATGTCTCCCAGATCGAGAGCGTCGACCGTCGCCCAGACGTTGCCCGAGTCGTGGAAGAGCGCGACTTCGATTTTGGGATAGACCTCGAAGCGCAGCTCGAGATTGCCGATCCATTGCGCTTCGCCGCCGCCGCCCGCGAAAAGTCCCGTCACCGGATCGAAGGGCCCGAGGCGATCGCGCTCGAAACCGCGCACGGTCTCCGCGCCGCCCGCGAAGAAGCGCTCGCCGCCCGGGATCGACTGCGTGGAGCCAAACGTCCAGCCGAGCCCCACGCGCAGCGAGGCGGCGAGACTGACGCGCCCCGCCAGTGGTTGATACGCCGCGAGCTGCCCCGTCCAGCGTACGAACTCCGAGTCCGAGCCGAGCGGCCCCGCCCAGACGCCGAGCTCCGTGCGGCCGAGCCAACCCGTCGTCGGCAAGAAGGGATCGTCGCGGCGATCGATGATGTACGCGCCGATCAGGCCCGCCAGCCACTCCGTATCGCGCGAGAGACCTTCGTTCTCGAGGCGGTCGATGAGCGTGAACTCGTCGAGCGTGATCTCGTCGATCTCGGTTCGTTCGATCTGATAGCGAAGCTGCCAACGCGACCGCGAGCGTTCGGGCCGGCCGATCTGCACCGCGCCCTGCCAGCGCGTGAGGCGAAAGCCGACCTTCTCTTCGATCTCGGGGCCCACCGAGATCAGCCCCTCGATCCGCCCGCGCGCCAAGTGACGATCCTCGAGCGTCGCGCGCGCGGCGCGCCGCAGCGACGAGCCGAAGACCTGCAGCGACCCGACGCGCGCCAGTCCGAAGAGATTCTCGTGCGAGAGTGACACGGACGCGCGCAGCCGCTCCTCGGTGTCGTAACCGATCGACGAAAGCAACGACACCGGCGGCTGCTCGACGACCCGGACGACGACCTGCCGCTTGCTCGGATCGCTCTCGAGCGGAATCGTGTCGATCTCGACCTTGCGGAAGAGGCCCAGCCGGAAGAGCTCGCGCTCCGTCTCCTGGAGCGCGGCGTTGGTGAGCGGCTTGCCGTGCTCGAAGCGCACGGCGCGGCGCACGATCTTCTCGCGCGAGCGATCGAGCCCGACGATCTCGATACCCGCCACTTCGGCCCGAACGTCCGCACGCACGCGCACGGTCAACCCCACCCGGCCGTCGGCGATCTCGGGCCGCGCGTTGACGCGGGCGCGGAAGTAGCCCGCCTGGTCGAGCGCCGCGCGCAGGCGAGTCTCGAGCGCGCGCACTTTCTCGGGCGTGAAGGCGTCGCCTTCTTTCACTGCGATGAGCGTCGTGGGACTCGCGACATCCGCCGGCCAATCGCCTTCAACGCGGATCTGGCCGAAGGCGAAGCGCCGTCCCTCGTCGATCGCGAGCGTGAGGAGTGCGCTCTTGCCGTCTTCGGCGAAGCGTACGCGCGGTGTGACGGTCGTCTCGAGGAAGCCCTGCGCCTCGTAGAGCGTGAGGATCGCGGAGACATCGGCGTCGAGCGTTCGCGGCCGGTACGTCGTCCGTTGCAGGGCACCGCCCGGCCGGCTGAGCACCTGATCGCGCACGGCCGAAGTCGAGAGCTCCTTCACGCCCTGGATCTCGAGAGCGCCGACGGTAACGCGCGGCCCGGCATCGATGCTTACGTCGATGCGGCGAGGGGCGGCTTCGGAACGCTCCACCTCGACGATGGCAGTCGCGTAGCCGTCGTCCGCGAGCGCGTCGTAGAGCACGCGCTCGGCTTCGTCGAGCAGCGCCGCGCGAAACTGCGTCCCCGCCCACAAGTCGACCAGCCGCTCGCGGGCGGCCTCCGCCGCCGAAGAGGGCCCCGTGACGACGACTTCCCAGCGCGGTCCCGCCTCGACGATCAGCCGCAGCGTCGCGTCGAGACCGTCACGCTCGACGCGAATCTCCGAGCGCACCTTGGTTTCGAGATAGCCCTCCGCGACGAGCGCGGCGCGCAGACGCTCGACCGCGAGGATTGCGCGCGAGCGCGTCAACGCTCCACCGCGCGAGAGGCCGAGCTTGGACCGGCGGGGCGGTTTCACGCTCTCCGGGAGGCCGTCGATCTCGAGGCCGTGGAGATCGGGGGCTTCTTCGCTCTCCTCGGCCGGCCCCAGCGCGAGCAGGTCCTTTTCGTCGAAGCGGTAGAGCCAGCGCAAGTCCGTGGCGACGCCGCCCGACGTTTCGCGGCCGGCCCCGATGCGCAGCGTGCGCGTGAGGTCGTGCTCGATACGGTAGACGTCCCGTCCTTCGCTCGAAAGATCGCGCGAATAGAGCACCAGCGTGCGGTCGTCGAGCCGGCGTCCGACCGTGACGCGCGCCGTCGGCCGCGCTTCCGGACCGACCCGCGCCGTGCCGATGCGGAACTCGGTCAGCCCGAGCGCGCGCTTGGCGGCGCCCGAGAGGAGCAGTTCGCCGAGACCGGAGCCGAAGTACGTCGCTGCCTGCGACGACGCGAGCGCCGTCGCCTGCGCGCCGGCGTCGGCGAGCGTCTGTCCGGTCAGAAGCAGCGAGAGAATGTCCGATTCCGGCAGCGGAGGGACGGAGCGCAACGTGTAATCGACGACATCCACCGTGGCGTCGATCTCGAGGCTGATCGAATAGCCCGCGACGCTCGTGCCGCCGCGCATACGCAATCGCGTCGGCCCACCGCCGAGTTCGTCGAAGAAGATCTGGCCCGCGTAGAGCTCGTACTCGACACCGCGGAAGGTCAGCCGGCCGCCCTCCAGGACGTTCGCCGAGCCCGAGAGCAGCGGATACGCAATCGTTCCGCCGATCTCGAAGTCGAGCGCCGCCTCGGCGCGCGCGAGGTCGTTGCGCAGAGCAAGCACGTGATCGGCGCGAACCCGCAACCGCAGCGCGACGTTCTGCGACCAGTCGCGCAAGCTGAAGGTCGGGGCGAGCCGCCGCTGGCGGCGCCACGGGTCGAAACCCAACGAGAGTTCGCGGGTGAAGCGGCCGGCGAGCATCGTGACGCTGCCCGAGATCTCGGGCTCCGCTGCCGGGCCGCTCAGCACGAGCTGCGCGTCGTAGCGCCCCCAGACTCCGTCGGGCGCGGTGATCGCGACGTCCTTCGCGGCGAGTTGCACGTCGATGCGCGCCGGCAGATAGCCGTCGATCTCGAAGCCGCCGCCGAGGGTGACCGTGCCGCCGCCGAGCTGGAAACTTCCGCTCTCGATGCGCCCGGCCGAGTGATCGAAGACGACGACCGCCTCCAGATCATCGATCGCCTCGCGCAGCGTCAGCCAGCGCAGGCGGCCGTCCTCGACCGCCAGGCGCCCGTCGATCTCGGGTGCGGCGCCCGCACCCCGCAGCGTGAGGTCGACGCTCGCGCGGCCGCGCGCGATCAAGTCCGCGTCGAGGATCTCGAAGACCTGCAGATCCGCCGTGCCGCGCGCGCGCAGGTCGATCTCGCCGGCCCGCGGCCCCGCCATGAACGCGTCGCCCCCGATCTCGAGCCGGTCGGAGAACTCGTCGACGAAGCGCGCGCCGTCGAGGCGAACGAGCCCGCCGCCCGCGAAGACGAGCGCGACCGGTTCTTCGAGACGCGCGTCGAGCGAAGGGCCGAGTACCTCGATCGCGCGCACCTCTCCCCTCCCCACCCACGACGCGGGATCGAGCAAGTCGCCCTCGACATCGAGCGATCCGCCGCTCCAGGCCGCCATCGCGAGGCCGAGCGGCGCGCGCGTCAGGCTCTCCAGAAAGCGGACGATCTCCAGATCCTCCCAGTCGAGGTCGAGCGCGAGGCGGGGCGACGAGGCCGCGCCGGTCAACGCCGCGCGCGCCTCGATCGCGTCCGTGCGCGCGTCGACGACGACGCCTTCGGACTCCGAGCGCACGAAAGCCTCTCCTGAGGGCAGCGCATACTCGTCGATCGTCAGCCCCTTCCAGAGCAGACGTCCGTCGGCGCGGAAAGGCAGGTTCGTATCGCGGAGCGTGAGCGACCCCTCGTACGCGAGCGCGCCGGCCAGACCGCCGACGCCGAAGCCGCGCGCGAGCGGCTGGAGCGACGCTTGCACACGCCCATCGACCGTGAACGATGGCTCGATGCCCGGCTCGACGTCCCAGGGCCAGCGCGCGCGTCCCGTCAGCGCGGCCTCGAATCCCGGCGCGCGCACGTCGAGATCGCGCACGGCCATACCGCGCTCGGCGACGTCCGCGGAGAGGCGCACGCGCGCGCGCGGACCGATCGGCATCGCGAGGATCGCACTCGCGACGACGCGCGCTTGCGGCCCCGCGTCGTCGAAGGTCGCGAGCCCGAAGCCGTCCAGCGTTCCTTCCAGCGCGAGCGGCGGCTCGACCTCGAAGACGCGCATCGTCGCGTCGATGTACGGCATGGGCAGATCGTCCGCGTCCACCTCGAGGACCAGCCCTCCGGCCGGCGCCGGGGAAAATGCGAGAATCGCCCCTCGGCCGGCCGCATTCGTCGCGAGTCGCATCCGCACGCGGTAGCCGCCGCGCTCCTCGTCGCCGAAGCCGATGCGGCCCTCGAGCCGCAGGCGCGGCGAGCCCGCAAACGAAAGCTCCTCGGCGGCGACATACAATTCGCCGCCGGCGACGTCGGCCGCCCGCCCCGTCGCGTCGAATTCCAGCTCGACGAGCCCGTCGCCCTCGAGCGCGAGCGCCTCGGGAAGCTCTACGCCCGCCAGACGCGAGAGCGCCGGTACCCGCGCGAGGAAAGCGTCGATGGCGTCGTGCTCGTCGGCACGGACGCGCGCGCGCGCCGTCCACCCCCCCTGCGGTCCTTCCGGCGCCCAGCGCATGCGCGCGAACGCGAACGCCCCGCCCCACTCGCCGGCGAAGAGCAGGCCCGGATCCTCGTCGCCGGCGCTCACGCGGAGGCGCCCCTCGAGGGGTGCGCGATCCGCGCCCACTTGCCCGCCTTCGACCTCGCCTTCGAGTCGCCACGCGAGAGGCTCGCCCTTCGAACGCTGCTGGACCGACACGTCCGCCACGACTCGCCCCGCAGCGAGATCGGCCGGGAGTTCCTGCCAGCGCAGGATCTCGTCGACCGCCGCGTCGAGCGTCGCCGTCAGCGAGAACGCTCCCTGGTCCCAGCCGAAGTCGAGCGCGGTCGCGCGCGTCCCGCCCTCCGTCTCCACCTCGCCGTCGCGGACGAAGATCCCCTCCGGTCCCCCCGAAACCGGGATGCGCACGCGGGCCAGCGCGAGGCCCTCGAGCGACGCTCCTTCCACTCCGTGCACAAGCCCTTCGAGCTTCCAGGGCGCTCCCGGCGGCATCACAAAACGCGCCTCGTAGAGCGCCTTCCCCGCCGCTTGATCGGCGAGGTCCGTCGCAGCCCACGCGAGGTCGATCGCCCCCTCTGCGCTCGCGGTCACCGCGATGCCATCGCCGTCGAACGCCACGCGCGCGAGACCCTTCGCCGAGAGTTGCGGCCCGAGAACGGCGAGTTCGGTGATCTCCAGGACCGGGGCGCGCCACGCGAAGAGGGTGCGCGCCGGGCCGAGTTCGACCGGCTCGAGTCCCTCGATCGCAATGCGCGCGGCACGCAGCCCGAGCACGCCGCCCGTTCCACCTTCTATGGGCGCGCCGTCGAGGCTCACGCCCCGGGCATCGACATCCACCTCGAGCTGCACGTCCCGATAGGCGATCGTCGCTTCGCGAACGTGGACCCGTTCCAGGGTCGACACCGGCCGCAAGTCGGGCCCCCCGGGCGTCGGCGGTGGCGCCGTCGCCACATCGTCGACGATGCGCACCGCGAGTGTCTCGGCTTCGATGGCTCGCAAGCGCACCCGGCCCGCGAGCAGCGGCAGGCGCTCGATCGTCACGATGCCGTGGGCCAGCGTCGCTTCCTCGAGCGGGTGCGGCCCCCCCGCGAGCCGGACCCCCTCGACCTCGACCTCCGCCGACCACGGCCGCAGCGCGAGCTTGCCGATCGAGAGTTCGAGCCCGCGCGAGGCGGCGCGCTCCTCGATCAGCCTCGCGACGCGGGCTCCCGCCCACTCGCTCTCGGCGACGAGGGTCGCCACCAGAACGAGGCCCGGAAGCAAGAGAAAGAGGAAGGCAGCGAGGAACGGATGGGCACGCACTCGGAACCGGCGCGGCGGGCGCCCGCCGGGATCAGCCGCGACCTCGACCGGGCGGCTTTCAAAGCGCATGGCTACGGCTTGTCGTCTTCTTCGTCGTCGTCCTCGAGCGGGGTCTCATCGTCATCGACGACATCCACATCGACGTCCACGTCGGCTTCGATGACGACGTCGTCGATGACCGGCTCGTCTTCGGCCGGCTCGTCATCATCATCGACATCATCGGATGGCTCGGCGTCATCCGCCTCGTAGTCGGAAGGAGTCTCGTCCTCGCTCTCGATATCCTTGGCGAAGTCGCGGAGCGGGGCCTCGGCCATCTCGCGGCGCTCGATCGCCTCTTGCGCCTGCACCGTGTAGCGCGCCCATGGTACCGCGTCCAGGCGTTTCTCCGAGATCTCCTCGCCGCTGGCCAGGCAGACGCCATAGGTGCCGTCCTCGATGCGCTCGAGGGCCTCCATGACCATGTTGAGCGTGCGGCGATCGAGATCCGAGAGCGAGAGCATGAACTCGCGGGTGTAGCTGGTGACGGCGTCGTCGACGTAGTCTTCGCCGCCCTCGGGGACGGCGGCTTTGCGATCCTCGTGGGCGCGGCGCGCCTTCTCGACGAGCGTCGCGCGCTTCTCCTCGAGGATCTTCTTGTAGCGGTCCAGGTCCTTCTTCTTCAGCGGACTCATCGACTGGTGACTCGTCTCTCCGCCGCTTTCGCTGCGGCGCCGCTGCGCTGATCCCGGCGCGGTCGCCGCTGCGCTCCGGCGGGCTTGCCGTCGATCCGGCGGAACGCCGCCGTATCAGCATCAGCCGTCGGTTTTCGGGGCCGGACGGTTCGGAAGGCGCCGAAAACTAGCACCCACCCCCGTGCTTGTCAAAGCCGGTCCGCGGCCATTTCCGCGAGGCTCGAGCGCTCGCCGCGCGTCAGGCGGACCGTCGCCGCCATCGGCTCGCCGCGCAGCCGCTGCGCCACGTACGAAAGCCCGTTCGAGGCCGCATCGACATAGGGGTTGTCGATCTGATCCGGGTCACCCGTGAGCACCAGCTTCGCGTCCTCGCCCGCGCGCGTGATGACCGTCTTCACCTCGTGCGGCGTCAGGTTCTGCGCCTCGTCCACGATCATGAACTGGCGCGGCAGCGACCGGCCGCGGATGTACGTCAGTGCCTCGATCTCCAGCAGGCCGCGGTCGATCAGGTCGTCCACCGGGTGGCCCGCCGTCGGACCGCCGCCGTTCCCCGACGGGTTGCCGAGGAGGATCTCGAGATTGTCGAAGATCGGCTGCATCCACGGGCGCAGCTTTTCGTCCATGTCGCCCGGGAGGTAGCCCAGATCGCGGCCCATCGGGAAGATCGGCCGCGCGACGAGCAGGCGGCGGTACACCTTCTTGTCCAGCGTCTGCGCCAGCCCCGCCGCGATCGCGAGCAGTGTCTTGCCCGTGCCGGCCTTGCCGATCAGGCAGACCAGCGGCACCGCCGGATCCAGCAACAAGTCGAGCGCGAACTTCTGCTCCATGTTGCGCGGCTGGATGCCCGAGACCTGGCGCGGCAGTTCGAGCACCGAGAGCGTCTCGCCCTCGGGACGGCGGCGCGCGAGGGCCGTGTGCTTCGGATCCGCGGCGTCGCGCAAGAG
>CAZPJJ010000112.1:0-10619 GCA_964586535.1 uncultured Acidobacteriota bacterium
AGGCCCCATGGCGCCGGGAATGACTGGGTCACTTCGAAACTCGACTCCGAGCGCGTGGCGCCGCCATCCCGCGGCTCCCCTCGGCCGAACCCGGCGTTGAACAGAGGGTCCGGGACGAGGGTGGCGGCCCGTCGGCGCTCTTCGGCTTGCGACACGCGTGCGCGGGCCGCCGCGATCGCCGGGGCCCGCTCACGTGCGAGCTGGAGGACCGTGTCGAGAAGCACCACGCGTTGCGCGGAACCCGCAGTCTGAATGACCGGGCCATCCGTTGCCGAGGCGCCGGCCGGCGAGTTCCCGGCAGCGCAGGGCATCGCCCCCAGCAAGACGATCGACATGAGACTTCGATGCATGAATCCCCTCCGTTCGACTGCACGAGCCCACGATCGCGGGCCAGCAGGCCCGCCACGCTCGAGACAGGTCGGAGGGGATCAGATCCGCAGGACGGTGGAGCGGCTGAGATGCGGGGACGAGACCGCAGACAGGAGCTCAGCATCCTGGCCCGAGAACGCAGGAGCCGGGCACGGAGCGAGGGTTACGGGCGGCGCGACGGCGACGGCTGCGGAAACCGGCTCGAAACTCTTGGGCGCGGTGGCGTCGATGCTCGTGAGAAGCGGAGTGTCCGTACAGGAACCCGCGCAGCCGTTATCGGCGGACCCGACGGCGGGTTGCAGTCGAATGAGGTCGCTCGACTCAGCCTTTCCCGGCGAACAGCAGAGGGCGATCGCCGACTCCACCGCTCTGTGCGTGTCTCCGTCCTGACAGAGGACCAACATTGGGGCGACGAGAGCGAAAGACGCGAGGTGAAACGCGACCACAAGGGCGCAAAGCCGCACCCTGCCGTCGCGCCGGTACTGGCGTTCCCCCTTCATCGTCCGGCGAATATGGCACACGATCTCGCCGTACGCAAACGAGGTATCGCCAAACAGCGCGGGCGGAGACACGAGGCCGCGACCGAATGGCGAAAGTGCGGGCGCCTCCTTGCCCGGGAAGTGCCAGCAGGGGTCGTCCGGCAAACAGAAAACCGCCGGCCTGGCGTTCGGCCGGTGGTCTTCGTGTGCGCTACTTCGCGGGTCCGAGCAGGATGATTTCGTCTCCGACGATTTCCGCAACGTCGCCGGTCGCGTTCGGGACGAGCCGTCCCTCGACGTAGACGCGGGCGCCGCGGTCGAGGTACGCCTCCACAATCTCGGCGAGCTTGCCCCAGACGTGGACGCGATGCTGCGAGGACACGTTCGCGCGTGTCTCGCGCTCCGTCTTCCACGAGTAGGTCGTCGCGAGCGTGAAGGTCGCGGTGCGCTGGCCGGACGCGGCCATGCCGCACTCAGGCGTGCTCGTCAGGCGTCCGACGAGGGTCACCTTGTTGACGTCCATTGGCGTGTGCTTTGCGTTTGCCGACGGTCACGCCGTTCTTGAACGACTCGAGCGCGATGGCTTTCACGAAGTCGTAGAGGATGGCGGGCCAGTCGAACGTGATGAGCTGGTCGGAGGCAATGCTCTTCTCGTACGCCTCCCACCACCGCCGGCACTCATCCAGGAGATGCTGCTGGTAGGACGCGCGCGTCGTGCGCTCCGGCGTCGCTGGCTCCGCGCGCTGCTGCGCGGGCTGCTGGTTCTTGGGTTGCATAGGTTTCTGGTAAGCGTGGTTTAGGTCCCGTGGGCTCGACCTTTGGAATCGCCTTCCGCCCCGGATACCTGCCGACCGGCCGGAGGGTGGCCCCCGCGCAACGGTGGAGACCGCACGGTACTACCTTGCGCGGTGGGCCGGGCTCCCTGCGGTACGGTCAAGGGGGCCGGGGCGAGACCGGCGGCGGCGTCGTCGTGTCGCCGTTCGGCTCGTCCCCTGCTGGCACGGGTGGGCGGGGTTCTGATGGAGCGCCGCCGTTCGGTACCGGAGCACGAAAGAAGGGTGCAAGGCCTGTCGGCTTGCACCCTTGATGCGACGCCTCCGTCGTCGCGGCTAGTAGTCCTCGGGCATGAGGACGGTCGTGACGGAGCGGTCCGCTTCGGTGATGATCCAGAACTTGTCGCCCGAGGCGGAGCGGTACGCGGAGAGGATCCGGAAGCCCTCTCGGAGCGAGAGCTCGTTCTCCTGGCGGTCCTCGTCGCAGAGGTCGCCCCAGTCGCCGGCGGCGTGCCGCCGAAGCGCTCCGAGGACGTCGTCCTGCGTGAGCCGCTCCAAGGCGTTCGGGGTGATCACCGTCTGCCCGAGAGCGAACTTCGTACCGACAATCGGGAACGTCATAGGCTTGATCTCCTTCTGGCTTGCTTAGAGCCGTGACGTTCGACCTGCCGTCTCGGCGGAGACAGCAAGGCCAGTGAGGAAGGGTCGGCGGTCAAGGTGGAGACCCGAACGGGTACGACCTTGATCCGCTGAAGCGGCTCGCTGGTACGCTGACGAGACCTGAGACGGAAGGAAAGGAACTACGTCGGCAGTCCGGGAAGGCGGAAGAACTGCCAGGAAGGAACGAGGAGGAGCCCGGGGTCCTGGTCGATCCAGGAGAGGACCTCGGCGACGCCGTGTTCCTCGGCGTGCGCGACCAGGGACGAGAGGGCGCGTTCACTGATGGGCCCGCGGTAGCCGAGGGCCGCGATCCCGAGGAGAAGCTGGGGAAGTTCGGGGCGGTCCGTGCGGCCGCTCATGTTGGGCACCTCGCGCCTCCAGCGGCGCGCCGCGACAGCGTGAGCGCGCGACCTCGGGGACAGAACTCGACGTTGCCGGCAACGATCTTGCCGGTGGTCCCGTCCGACCAGGCCACGGTGAGGAGCTGCTGGCCGGCGCCTTCTGCGCCGAGGGGCTCGAGCGCCGTCACCTCGCCGTTGATCGGCACGCTGGTGTACCAACCCGTGGAGCGCAGGAAGGCGCCGGCATGGCGCACGATGTCGCCGATCTGGAACGGTGGCCCGACCGGCGCCGTCACAGTAGCCCCCGCTCGCGGAGGCTCACGTAGCCCGTCTCCGCGACGATGATGTGGTCGTAGAGCTCGATCCCCATCAGCTCGCCCGCGCGCTGGACACTCTTGGTGAACTCCATGTCCTCCTGGGACGGGTCCGGGCAGCCGCTCGGGTGGTTGTGCGCCAGGATGAACCCCAGCGCGGAGTGCACGATCCCGGGGTAGAGGATCTCGCGCGGGTGCGTCCGCGTCGTGTTGAGCGACCCGACCGACAGCGTCTCGCGGTGGATGAGACCGTTTTGGGCATCGAGGTACAGACCGATGAGGTGCTCCTTCCGGAGCCGCTTGATGTCCGACACCTGGACGGCGACGTCGGCCGGACGCACGAGCCTCACGCGCTCGAGGTACTCGCGCGCGTGCACGCGGCGGTGCAGCTCGAATGCGGCGACGATGCGCTGGGCTTGGGCGAGGCTGAGTCCGGCGAGCTCCTGCATCGCCGTGACAGTGAGCGCGTCGAGCCCCCGGAGACCCGCCTTCCGAACCAGGCGGCCGGAGACGACGCCCTTGAAGTCCGAGATGATCAGCGCGAGCAGCTCGGTGTCGTTGAGGACCTTGACGCCCCGCTTGCGCATCCGCTCGCGGGGCCGGAACGGTACCGCCGCCGGTGTCGGCGACGGCACCGCGTAGAGTTGAGCAGGGACGGCTTCGGACACACGTGTCCCTTCTGGGTCGTCGGGCATCGCGTTTCCTCCTTAAACGGTTGGTGGCTTGAATGAACGGCACGAGCGCCCGGGCAGGCGTCGTGAAGATCCTGGCGACGGCGCGAGTCAGGCTTCCGCCGAGCGGATGCTGGGGCGCCTTATTGACGGCGCGTCGAGCCGGACCGTCGGCCGAACCCTATCAACGACACAAGGCGCGTCAAGGTCGCCGGGGACCCGTTCCGTAGCTGGGGACTAGCGCTTCGGCTCCTTCGGACGTCGGGGCTTGGGCGTCGACGGGACGATCTTTGGTTCTGCGGCAGCTGCGGCCTTCCTGATCAACTCATCGCGCGTCTTCGCCAGGAGTTCATCGACCGCTTGTGATGGCAAGAACCGAGAGAGCGTACTCTCGGTGTACGTTCCGAAGCGCTCTGGCGTCACACTCCACGGCTTCACGAACGGAGTTATCGCGGCTTCTGTGGGCCGTCCAGGCCTCCGCACCATGAAGTGGCGCTGGTATTGCTCCATGAGCCGGTCAGCCAACCTCCAGAGCACTTCCTCCAAGCTGAAGAGCTCAACCGACGTCGGTTCGCGAAAGGGTATCGGATGGTAAATGGGGATGTCGGCCTCGCCCTCCTGGTGAACGTGTTGGGAGATATCTCCCGTCGCGGTGCTTGCAACCCATTCCCCGAGCGCTGGGTTCCAGAACGCTCCCGACGAACGTGAGATCGCAGATGCGTCTGATTGCCCGGTCGAACGAACGACGTCTCGACCGTAGACCGGCCAGAACTTCGTCTGTTCCAGTACGTACTTCACTTCGGCGAGGTCCACCTGCCCGGGGTAGATCTGCTCCACCATCGTCCGCGCGTCTTCGCGACTGAGTGCTCCGAAGACGAGTTTGACGCGGGCGTTCGTCATGACTGCGCTGAAGGCGTCCTCGTCGCGACTGCGCAGCTGGTCGAGCCGCTGGTGGAAGAGCATCAAGTGCAGACCGTACTTCGCGGCCTGGTCGAGCATGTCCGGAATGTCAGGGGTCAGGAACTTGTGGAACTCGTCCAAAATCACGTGGAAGCTCGGGGGCGTTCGGCCAGCGAGACGTCGGCGACGACGCATCCCGACTTCCCAGATTTCGTTCAGGAGGAGCGTTCCGAGAACGCGACCCTGTTCCTCCGAAAGGACGTCGGACGGTTGCAGGTTCACGAGGAGAATCTTGCCGCCCTCGATGATCTCCTCGACGTCAAGGTTGTTGATGTCGAGGCCCATGACACGCCGTATCTGCTGCGACCCAAGGAACCGGAAGAGACGGTTGCGCGAACTCTCGAGCTGCTCATCAAAGTCGGCGGGTCGCGTGTACTGAAGCAAGCTCTCCCATTCGTTCCGGATTAGGTCCGACGTCACCGCCGACGTCAGATACGCGCCCACTTGGCGTTGCGACCAGGTGAAGAGGAACGGCATCGCCTCAAGAGTTGTGCGCGTCTCAAGAAGCGTGTGGTATAGGCAGCGGAGCCAGCGTTCCAGGCGCGGCGTCGAATCGGTCCCGGTGGCCCCCCATGCTTTGACCGTCGCTCGGACCAGGCGATCGACGCGGGTCCCGATGTCTCCATCGGACCACCGGAATGGATTGAAGCCCACGATTCGTCCGGTGCTCGACGGATTGAACAGCACGATCTCGCGTCGCGGCGCGATATACGCAAGCCAGGCCACAAGGTCCTCATACAGGAACCCGTGGGGATCGATGAGGCAGAAGCCCTTGTTACGCCGGACGAGTTCCCTGGCGATCCACTCGATGAGCTTCGACTTGCCGGTCCGAGTTCCGCCGAGTCCGTGGACATGACTCTCCAAGTCGCGCGGGTCGAGGTGAAGGGGTCGGGGACCGTTGGTGCCGGCGTGCGGCTGGGTATACCCGATAAAGAGGGATCCGGCGTCCATCACCGGCTTTCCAGGATTCGGATCCGTTGATTCTCGACGATCCGCTCGATCATGTCCCGCATGGCCGGGTCGGCCTCGTTGGCAAGGAGCTTCCGCTTCTGGCTTTCGAGCATCGCGAGACTCTCCGCCGTCTCCAGCAGCTCCCGAATTGCGCGTTCGCCGAGCGTCGCGGGCTTCGGAGCCGGTGGCTTCGGTTTCTGGGCATCACGAAGCGCCTGACGGCGGACCTCCAACTGCTCTTCCTCGAGCTCAAGGCGCTTGATTTGCATTTCAAGTTCGCGTTGCTCGACGTTCCGCTGGAGGTCTTGGATCTTCTCGCGTTGCCCGAGATGGATCAGCTCGCGAACGTGAAGTTGGTAGTTCAATAGTTCGGCATAGCACCCGTTGATCACCTTCAGGTGGGCGAGCACCGCCTCGTTGGTCTTCGTTTGCGCCCGGACCTGGACTCGCTGACGGATGTTCTCGACGTAGCCTGCCCATTCTTGTGGACTCGCCGGAACTGGCCCGGCGCCTGGGATCAACTGCGGCAACGACGCGAGACGCCGCGCCAGACGCCGCTCTTCGTCTTGAAGCGAGTCATCAGGCATGAAGACCTCCACCTTGCGGGCACTGCGGCGGCGAGGCAGGAGAGCGACGAAGGCGCTCTCAAGCCAGCGACGCACGGGCGCTCGGGTCAGAACGAAGACAAGGGCTCCGAGGGGGATCGCGACGGCGACTACAGCGCCCGCGGGGCTGACGTCGAAGAGCTTTACCCATAGGCCGGCCAGCCACGCGAGGATCATGATCGCGATCAGACTGATGATTGAGAGCACCGTCCAGAACACGAGAAGCACGGTCCCAGCGACGGACAGGACCCCGAGAATCAGCGTCACGAAGAAACTGATGACCGGGTCCTGAAACTCCCAACGCCACCAGCTCCACAGCCAACGGTACGGAGCAGCGAAAAGCTCCTTCGCACGCTCCGGGGCCTGAGCCGCGGTGATCAGAACCAGAATCGCGTGGCCGAGGGGGATGCCATAGAAGAACAGAAGGCAGCCGATCGCTCCCGGAACGTCTTTCTGGTTCTTCCCCATATTGACTGTCTCTATAAACTATTGTATAATAACGACTTACACAGCATCAGCCTCCGTGGCAGCCGGTAGTGTCCGTTCTTTCATGGGCCTTACCGCCCTGCCACGAAAAGGAGGCCAGGATGCGCGTAGTTTCCCACAATCCTCTTCCCGAACGGTCCCCTGATTCAGATGGGGACGGGTGTGCGGGACGCCGTGCCCTCAAGGTTCTCGACGCCGAGCTTGAGGCGCTCCGCAGGCAGATCTTCGACTTCGTGAAGCTCAACGCTTCGGGGGCGTCGGACGAGGTCGCGGGCGCCGCGACCAAGCTGCTCGATAGCTACCTCGGCGCGCAGGCGGCCCTCACCGCGGTGATGGACGTCATCTACCGCGAACCTCAGGAGCAGTTCGCGCATGGCCTCGCTGTTGGTCTCTGGCACGCCGGAAAGCCCGGTCTCATCCGGGAATTCCCGGAGCCCGTAACCAAGCACCTCTGGAACCTGCCCTACTCGTTCCGCCCGGAGCTGTTGAAGCTCGTACACGGCCGGTAAGGCCCGATCCCGAAGACCCTTCGCTTCCCGCGAGGGGTCTTTCCTTTACGGCCGCCGAGGGCGGACAACTCTGCGCCAAAGGCACAATGGCGAACCGACGCTCCGAGGCGACAGTGCCTGCCGCGCCGATCGAACCAGCGGTGATTTCGAGGCGAGACTTGCCCATGCTTGTCCGCCGAGTTCCCGTGCTTAGAACCTCACGTGGCCCAAGTCGTGCGGATTCTGTCGCTTATTCCCCCAGGATGTCCAGTGCGCGTCAGTGCCGGACCCTCAGGTCACGGTTCAGGCCCGTCCGGCAAAGGCGCCAGGGCGAAAAGCCGCGGTTGGCAGCTGACCCGACCGACGTTGAAACAACCGAAGCACACGCCTACGCGACCCTCCCGAAGACGACGAAGATGGGGGGCAACGCTTTGCCGGCCTCGTGCGTAGTTTGATACGATGGCGCCAGTACCGAACACTTCACCGGGCGGGCACCGCCGCGATTACTACTGGATTCTCCGGTCCATACCATCGGGAGTGGTCGAGGAGGAATGAGCTTGTCGTGCCCGTCCGCGAACAGAAACCGGCGGAGACTCGCAGTGGGGTGGGCCCGCGGAGTCCGATTGAGGAGGACAATCCGAAGACCGTGCATGGACCAGTCAGGCTCTCCCTGCGTGTCGATGAGCGTCACGGGCTCGATGTCGACGCGGTAACCCTCCACGAGGCTCTCCCAGTGCTGAGCCGAAGAAGTCGGGTTGCGGTACGAAGACGAAAAACGCGGCGTCGATGGCAAACCGCGGATGGCAGCGTGAACAGCCCGCTGGCCGGGACATCGATCGCTCGGCGAGTCATGCTGATGAGTTCCCGGCTCGGGGTTGCGATGCGTGATGACGTTCGCATGGAGGATCGCCGCACCGGCCCCAGTTAGGGACCAACCCACCACGAGCGGCGAGTCCTCGTTGGCACAGCCCAGGTCATACAGATGCTTCAGCTCTGCGTGAATGTGCTGCCGACGAATCCAGATCAGGCCGTCGGTGTACTCGTCGACGAGGTCTTCTATTAGCTTCTCGGCACGGAGTATGGGGGCGTGCCGAATCCGCCACTTCTTGACGCCGTCCCGATTCGCAGCCCGGGACCTCGGGTCCAACCGCCTGCGTTCGTTGCGCGCGTTGTCTCGGCACGCCGCGTGGTAGCGCCGCTCACCGGATTCGAGAGGTTTCCCGCAGCGCGGCACTGATGCGTCCGGGTACCGCTTCGAGTCCGACTCCTGGATCATCCGGACGATCTCGGGGTCCGGCGCGGCGCACAATCTTCGTGACTCGTGGCCGAGGGCCAATGTTCACCTCCTCAACGCGGAGACGTTGGCTTTCGGCCGTCGCGTCAGCGATGACTCGACGGGCCGGCCACGCGCTGCAACGCGTGGCCGGCACTTCTTATGGCTCTACATACCGCCTCTCGTCAACGGGTCCTCGGGTGTAAGGCCATTTCGGAGGCAATAGAACTCGGCTCGTGCCTGCGGGAAGTCTCTGTAGCACAATATGTTGCGGCCGCGCGGGGGGTGGCCGGCCGCGCGGAAGGCGGGGCTCGAAGAGCACCGCGGGGAAGGCCCCCGACGTTTCCGAATCCTACGTTCCGACCACAACAAAGCCCCCCGCCCGGACTCGGGTGGGGGGCTTGACGGCCTCGGCGGGCTTGGTAGGGTTAGCTCACCATTTGACGTCCTGCAGACCGTCGCGAAGCGCCCACACGTGGGGCGCTTTTTGCTTTGCCCGCGACGAGGCCTTCGAGGTAGGCGTCGCCAGCGATGCCGTGGACGAAGTCGACGAACTCGTCCTCGGTTCCCGCGAACTCGACCTTCGAGCCTTTGGCGGTGGTGCGCTTCCGAATCAGCTCGCGCAGCGCCTTCCAGCACGAGCACTTGGCCTTTGCCATAGCGTTGTCCTTTCGGGTGCTTGATAAGGCGGAGCGGCTCGACCTTGCCACTCCGCGGAAGACACCGAAGGTGGCGCTGCGGAGACAGGGCTCGAAACCGCGCGCCGCCCTCGGCTGCGCCGAGAGGACTCGCCGCACGCGCCGAGGTCAAGGCGGGGACCCCTGCGGGGGCGGAAGGCCCGCGGTACGCGGGTCTTCGAAGTGGCCTTGACGGAGGCGACCGGCGAGTACACTGACCAGACCCGAGGCGGCCCGCACTCGACCCAGTGTGAGGAAAGGAAACGGAGGGGGCCGGGGGACTCGATCACTCGTCGTCGGCCTCGAAGAGCGCTCGGCGCTCGGCCCGTTCGTCGTCGTTGCGCGCGACGCCAACTCGCCAGATCGGACGGAGTAGGGTCGCGGGGTCGGCGAGCCGGTAGTCGCCTTCGGTCGCGAACCAGAACTGACGAAGACCTCGCCCCCGGGCGTCGACCTTGCGCAGGGTGTCGCGCATACGCTCCAGGCGCACCTCGGACGGGGCGACGATGAGGACCAGCCGGTTCTTCGCGTTGGGGTACTCCTCGAAGTACGGCGAGCCCTCGCTGAAGTACCACCACAACGCTTGGAACTTCTTCAAGAGCCGCGGATGGTCCTCGGTGCCCCGGTCGAACTCGACGAAGAAGTTGCGCAGCTCGCCCTGGTGCCTGGCGGCGAAGTAGGCGTCGGGGGCGACGCGGTGCTCGTGTTCGCGACCCCCGGGGTACTGCACGGTCACGCTGCGCCGCAGCTCCTCCTCGTCGAGCCAGCGGTCGAGCTCGATGTCGGTCCGACCCGCGACCGCACGCACAAGGGTCGCCCTGAACGTCGAGACGCCGAGCTTGTGCTCGAGGAACCACTGCATCCGCTGCTTGTGCCGCGGGTCCCAGGGAAGGTCCTTGGGCGCGCGACCATCCGCCTCGCAGATCGTCTCGACGCCGGCAGCGTCGATCGCATAGGTCACCTTCGGTGACCCCTGCCAGTCCTTGCCGGCCTCGCGGACGCGCAGCGGCGGAAGGAGCCTCGCGACGAGGCCGTGATGGAAGAGCCCCTGGAGACGCCGCGCGATCTGGCGCGGAGAACCGGGCACGAGGGCCTGGATGTGGTCGACCGTGAGGTAGCGGTAGTCGAGCACGAGCCGAAGGATCGCAAGGTCGCGCGGCGTCAGGTCGAATCGGCCGAACCGTTCGGGGTCGCGTTTGTACTTCGGCAGGCGGCGCCGCTCGGTCGCGTTGTGCATGGTCGTGGTCGTTATAGTCGACCGCGTCCTCGCTTCGCGGCCGTAAGGCCGCTTCGATCTGCGGCGTGAGCCGCGGACGCGGTCTAGTAGTGAGTTAGTTCTTGTGGGGGTTGTGACGGCAGCGGCGAGCGTCAGCGAGCAGCGCCGCCACCCCGATTCTCGAATCCGACGCCGCTCGTGCGGCGGAGGACGAAGACCTGCCCCGACTTTCGGAGGGGCGGTCGTAGCCCGAGGCAAGTAGTGGGACATCGTCGCCAGTGCCGAGGGTGAGAGAATCGGGGTGGCGGCGCGAAGCTGCCGACACAACCCCCACAAGTCGTGCAAGCTGAGCCGTT
>CAZPJJ010000113.1:0-10597 GCA_964586535.1 uncultured Acidobacteriota bacterium
TATCTGTGAGTTCACGGCCGACTTGATTCGCAACAACAAGCTCAAGATCGACAAGAAGCGCAACGCGGGCGTCGTCGCGACCTTCCATGATTCCTGCAATCCCGCGCGCGCCGTGGGCCTACTCGAAGAACCGCGCTACATCCTGCGCAACGTGCTGGACGAGTACTACGAGATGCCCGAGGGCACGACGCGCGAACAGACGTTTTGCTGCGCCGGCGGCGCCGGCCTCGGCAACGACGAGAACATGGAAATGCGCCTTCGTGGCGGTCTGCCTCGCGGTAGCGCAGTCAAGGATGTGCAAACCAAGCACGGCGTAAACCGGCTCGCCTGCGTCTGCGCGATCGATCGCGCCACGCTGCCGCCGCTCGTCGAGTACTGGGCGCCCGGGGTCACGGTCTCCGGCGTCCACGAACTCGTCGGTAACGCGTTGATCATGGAAGGCGAGAACGAGCGCGAGACGAACTTGCGCAACGAGCCGATTCCCGCGGCCGTGGAGAAGGAGTAGCCATGCACGACGCGGGCAAGATCATTACGGGCCTGGCGATTTTCCTCGTCCTGGTCACTCTACCGATTTGGCTCAACATGAACGGACGCGCGGCGGCGATGGCTCCGGATCTGGTCATCGTACCGGAGGGCATCGAAGCGGATGCGTGCATCATCGATACCGACACGATGCGGCGCGAGCACATGCAGCTGCTCAACGAGTGGCGCGACGACGTCGTGAGGCGGGGCGACCGCGTCTTCGTGGCTGCGGACGGTACCCAGTACCAGAAGAGCCTCTCGCAGACGTGCCTCGGCTGCCATCAAGACGTCGAGAACTTCTGCTACAAGTGCCACGAGTACACGAACGTGGATCCGTACTGCTGGAGCTGCCACATCGACCGTCCGGGAGGGCTGTGATGGTCATCGATAGACGTCGTTTCTTCACTGTCGCGGGGCTGGGCGTCCTCGGCGCCGCGGGCGCGCGAGCGCTCGGCGCCGGCGTCGTCGGCAACCCCGACAAGCTGCCCCGCCTTCCCGCGGCAAACCCGATCAAGGGCGAGCGATTCGCGATGGTCGTCGACATGAAGGCGGCCGCGGAACAGGGCTTCCAGAAGTGCGTCGAAGCCTGCCACCGCACTCACAACGTGCCGCACTTCGACAGTCCCAAGGACGAGGTGAAATGGATCTGGGGCGAGCCTTTCCATAATGCTTTCCCGGAGTTCCATCACGAGCACCTCGTATCCGAACTTCGGGACAAGGACTTTCCCGTCTTCTGCAACCATTGCGACAACCCGCCGTGCACGCGCGTCTGCCCGACGCAAGCGACGTGGAAGCGCGAGAGCGACGGCGTCGTGATGATGGACTGGCATCGCTGCATCGGGTGCCGCTATTGCGTCGCCGCGTGTCCCTACGGGTCGCGCTCGTTCAACTGGCGCGATCCGCGGCCGCACATCGCGGAGATCGTCGATGATTTCCCGACGCGCGAACGAGGCGTCGTAGAGAAGTGCAACTTCTGCGAAGAGCGTCTCGCGCGCGGAGTGATGCCCGCATGCGTCGAGGCGTGTCAGGGCGACGAGCATCCCGTTCTCGCCTTTGGTGATCTCGAGGATCCGAGTTCGATCGTGAGGCAACTCCTCGCGGAACGGCCCGCGATTCGCCGCAAACCCGAACTGGGAACACAACCCCAGGTCTATTACCTGGTCTGAGGCGCTGATGATCGAGAAAGCACTCAAAGGCGACGCCCGTTACTGGGGCTGGATCGCGTTTCTGCTCGTCGTCATGGCCATTGGCGGGCTTTGCTACCTCAAGCAGCTCACCGAGGGCATGGGCGTCACGGGCATGAGCCGAGACGTGACCTGGGGTTTCTACATCGCCCAGTTCACCTTCCTCGTCGGTGTGGCCGCTTCGGCCGTCATGGTCGTTCTGCCCTACTACCTTCACGACTACAAGGCGTTCGGGAAGCTGACGATCCTCGGCGAGTTCGTGGCGGTCTCGGCCGTCATCATGTGCTTGCTCTTCATCATCGCGGATCTCGGCCAGCCCGGACGCGCTTTCAACATGATCCTGCACCCGAGTCCCGGGTCGATTCTCTTTTGGGACATGATCGTGTTGAACGGCTACTTGGTCTTGAACGCGTTCATCGCGCGCGTCACGCTCGTGTCCGAGAAAAAAGGGCTCAGACCGCCGGCATGGATCAAGCCGATCATCCTGCTCTCGATTCCGTGGGCGATCAGCATTCATACCGTGACGGCGTTCATCTATTCCGGTCTCGCCGCGCGCCCCTTCTGGATGACGGCCGTGCTCGCGCCGCGCTTTCTCGCGTCGGCCTTCGCCGCTGGTCCCGCGCTCTTGATCCTCTTCTGCCTGGTCTTGAAGCGTTTCACGCGCTTCGACGCCGGTTGGGAGGCCATCCAGAAGCTGGCGACGATCGTCGCGTACGCGATGCTCGCCAACATCTTCTTCGTTCTCATGGAGTTCTTCACGGCGTTCTACAGCGACATTCCGCACCACAAGGAGCACTTCGAGTTCCTCTACCTCGGGCTCCACGGCCACAATGAACTGGCCCCGTGGATGTGGGTCTCCGCTGCCCTTGCGATCGCCGCGGCGATCATTCTCGTGACGCCCTCGCTGCGGGCGGGAAAGACCTCGCTCACCCTCGGCTGCATCGCGGTCGTGATCTCGATCTGGATCGAGAAGGGTCTCGGAATGGTCATCACGGGCTTCATTCCGACTCCGCTCGGCAAGGTCGTTTCGTACGTCCCCACGCTCCCCGAACTCGGGATCACGCTGGGGGTCTACGCATTCGGTGCCTTGATGGTGACGGTCTTCTACAAAGTTGCGCTCTCAGTCAGGGGCCAGCTGGCTGCCTGACCCGACCGGCCCGGACACTCTCCCGCGGGCCCCCGAGGCGATTCTCGGGGGCCCGCTTTCGTCTCCGCGGAAGAGGCCGGGTTCAGCCCGTCCACGCTCGGGAGTTTTCCCTTCAGGAGATTCTCCTGAATAATCAGTGCTCCGCGCCCCGGCGAGCCCCTCGGGCGGCGCCAGCGGACAAGGAGCTCCGGTTGCTACCCGTCATGCTCAGCGTGCGCGGCCGCCGCTGTTTGGTCGTGGGCGGGGGCGGGGTCGCGCTGCGCAAGGTGCTGGCCCTCGTCGCCGAGCGAGCCATCGTGACCGTCGTCGCCCCCGTGGCCGTTTCCGACCTCGAGAACCTCGCCTCCGAGGGCCGGATCGACCTCGAGCGCCGCCCTTATGCGGCCGACGAAGCGCGCGGATATTCGCTCGTTTTCGCCGCGACGGACGACCCGTTCGTGAACCGCCAAGTTTTCGAGGATGCCGAGGCGGCGGGCGTGTGGGCGAACGTCGCGGACGACCCCGAACTTTGTTCGTTCCAGGTCCCCGCCCGGGTTTCTCGCGGCGCGTTGAACCTCTCGATCGCCTCCGATGGCGGCGCGCCATTCGTGTCGCGCCGGTTGCGGCGGCTCTTCGAGAGCCGGCTCGGCATGGAGTGGGCGGAATGGGCTGATGCCGCGCAGCGCTTTCGGCGACTCGTCAAAGAACTCGGCCTGGATGCGACGGCGCAAGAAGCGCTCTACGACCGGTTCTTCAGCGAGACGGTCGATGCCGAGAGGCTGGCAGTCGAGGTTCCTACTTCCGAAGAAATGCGCGCGTGGCTCCCAGCGGGGGTAGAAGGCGCTCCCCCCGATCGGACTCGTCGTGCCGATCTCCCCACGAGCGGCGCAGCACGCCCTGCGTCTCGGGGCTTCGTCTCGCTCGTCGGCGCGGGGCCCGGCTGCGCCGGGCTGCTCACCGTTCGGGCGATCGACCGGCTGCACCGTGCCGACGCGCTCGTCTATGACCGCCTCGCGGAACCCGCGATCCCAAGCGATCTGCCCGCGCACGTCGAGTTGCACTGCGTCGGTAAGACCGCTGGAAATCACCCGGTCCGGCAGGAGGAAATCAACGCCACGCTCGTTCGCCTGGGCCAGGAGGGCAAGCGCGTCGTGCGGCTCAAGGGAGGGGATCCCTATGTTTTTGGCCGCGGCGGCGAGGAGGCCGAGGCGCTGGACGAAGCCGGCGTTCCCTACGAAGTCGTCCCGGGAGTGACGTCCGGAATCGCAGGTCCGAGTTTTGCGGGGATTCCGGTGACTCACCGGCGAGAGGCCGTGCGCGTGACGCTCGTCACCGCGCACGAGGCCGTCAAGCGGGACGGACCGCAGGTCCGCTGGGATCTCCTCGCGCAGGATCCGAGTGGAACGATCGTCGGGTACATGGGCGTGACAGCTGTCGGCAGGACCTGCGCGGAGCTCCTAGCGTACGGCATGGATCCTGCGACACCAGCGGCCATGATCGAAAGAGGAACCACGTCCGCTCAGAAAACCCTCGTCTCGACGGTGGCTAACCTGGCCGAGGACGCCGAGAAGGCGGGCATCGGTCCCCCGGCGCTCTTCGTGATCGGGAGGACGATCGCCCACGCGGCCCGGCTCGATTGGCGGGGTCGGCTGCCCCTCGCGCGGAGCCGGATCGCGGTTCCGTCGAGCGCCATGGCGGCCGTGAGAGCCCTCGAGGACGCCGGAGCCGACGTCGTCCCGACGCCGATCCCGGTCACCCCGGCGGCGCGGATCGTACTCAACGCGCTGCCCCTTTCAGGCTGTTTGTTGCGCACCCCAGCGGATGTCGACGCCTTCGATGAAGAGCGTGGCGGCGCCGGCTTCGGGGACGCCGTCGTCGCGTGGTGCGTCGGGTCGGCGGCCGCAACCAGAGCCTGCGAGCGCGGCTGGCGCGTCGTGCGCGAGGTGGCGCACGAAGCCGACGTCGCTGGGATTGTGGCGGCCGGAGCGGGTGATTCTGCCGAGGGGGGCGGGTCATGATGAGAGCCTTCCCCGTCGCAACCTTGGCGCTCTTCCTGGCGGCCGTGTTCGGTGTGGCGACGCTCGCTCCGCGCGCCGCCGAAACGCCCGCGAGACGATCCGCCAAGCTGGGGGTCGTCGGTTTCTACAATCCGCGCTTGATGTATTTGAAGTATCAACCCCTCGTCGACTACCTCACGGAAAAGACGTCGATGAATTGGGAACTCGTGATCGGGTCCGACTACGACGAGACGGTCAAGCGGCTTTGCGAAGGCAAAGTCGATCTGGCCTATCTCGGACCCCTCACGTTCAGCAAGGCCAAGCATCTCTGCGGCGCCCGCGCGGTCGTGCGGCTCCAGACCGGCGGCAAGCCCACGTTTCACAGTTACATCATGGTCCGGGCGGACAGCCCCTACCGGACCCTCGAGGAACTGAAGGGCAAGCGCATCGGGCTCGGTTCTCCCCTCTCGACCTCCGCTCATCTCGTGCCCCTCGCGATGCTTCGCCACCATGGAGTTTTGAAGGAGGGTGAGCGGACCGCCTGCGCGAACTACGGCCACCACGAGCGCGCCGCGCGCGCGTGCTTGATGGGAGAGGTCGATGCCTGCGGCGTCCGCGACGTGATCGGCGATCGATTCATCGACCGCGGGCTGCGCGTCCTCGCACGCTCCGAGCCGATTCCCAACTTCCCGCTCGTGGCTTCGCCTCTCGCGCAGGAGAAGGTCGTCCTGGAGGTGGTCAAGTCGTTGGTCGACGACCCGGCCGCGGACGCGGCGCTCCGCGCGCGTATCGCCACATGGGATCCCGAGCTGGCCTCGGGATTCGTGCAGGCCCGTGAAGCCGACTACGACGCGATTCGCGACCTGGCGTTCACGATTCTCGGCAAGGACGTCTTCGACAAGACCGAATCCGAGTTGGCTTGCGAACCCGCGAGTCCGTGAGGCGATCATGCGGCTCGGAATTCGCGCGAAGTTTTTTCTCTACTCGAACGCGCTGATCATCGTGACGATGGCGGCCGCGACGGCGATCACGATCTCCTTCGCGCGGAACTACGCCTACGGCTCGATCGAGCGGCGCGGTATGAGCATTACGGAAGCCCTCGCGATTCCGATCACCGACGCACTCATGTACGAAGACCTCGGGCTCGTCGCTGAGACCGGTCTCACGGACAATTACATCTCCGAGATCATCCGCCGCAATGGCGACCTCGTCCGCTACGCCATCGTCGCCGACCCGCAGGGGAGAGTCACGCACTCCAACGACTGGTCTTTGCTCGGCCAGCCCTTCGAGCGCGCGCTTTCGCGAGCGTCTTTGGGCACGAAGCCCGTCGTGGAACTCCGCGAGATCAACGGCGAGCGCGTGCTCGAGGTCCGCTCGCCGCTCAACATCTCGAGCCGTTTCTGGGGCACGCTGGCGATGGGCTTCTCGCTCGCGAAGATGAACGAGCAGGTCAACGCGATCGCGCGCAACGCGATCATCGCCGCCGGCGTGCTCATTCTGCTCAACTCGCTCATGACGGCGATCTACGTCGAGTCCCTCTTGCGCCCGCTTCTTCAACTGCTGGGCTCGATGCGCCAGGCCGCCGCGGGAGACCTTCGCGCTCGTGCGTCGGAGCGAGGCGGTGGCGAGGTCACGGAAGTCGGCAGGGCCTTCAATCGGATGATGGACGAGCTCGAGGAGGCGCGAGAACGAGAGAAGATCCGCACGAGCCACCTCGCTCACATGGAGAAGATGGCGGCCGTCGGCACTCTCGCCGCCGGGGTCGCCCACGAAGTCAACAATCCCCTGGGCGGCATCCTCACCTGCATCGAGAACATCCGCGCCAATCCTCGCGACGAAGTAATGCGCGCCCGCTATCTCGACCTGATGCAGGACGGACTGGAGCGCATTGGCAGGACCGTCGCCAATCTGCTCGACTTCTCACGACAGCGGGAGATCCGGCCCGAGCCGACGTCCATCAATCACAACCTCCGGCATGCCGCAGAATTGACGTCATATCAAATGCGAAAGGCGGGCGTGGAAATCGTCTGGGATCTCGACGCCGACGAGCCGGTCGTGATGGCCGACCATTTTCAGATGGAGCAGCTCTTTCTCAATCTCTATCTGAACGCGCTTCAGGCAATGCCCGACGGCGGTACCATTACGCTGCGAACGCGCATCAGGGACGGCTTCGTGATCGCGGAGGTGCAGGATACGGGCATCGGCATGAGCCGTGACGTTCAGGAGCGGATCTTCGACCCGTTCTTCACGACGCGCGAAACCGGGAAGGGGACGGGGCTCGGGCTGACGGTCAGCGATGCCATCGTCGCGGCGCACGGCGGTGTCATGACCGTCGATAGCGCTCCCGGACGCGGCTCCACCTTCCGTGTCTCGTTGCCGCACATGGACTCGGCTCGCCGGGGAGAGGAAGCCACGCGATGAAAGCCGTAGCCGGCAGTAGGCGCCTGCTGATCGTCGAGGACGAACCCTTGCTTCGCGTGAGTATCTCGGATGCGCTGCGCAAAGAGGGTTGGTACGTCGACGTGGCCGAGGATGGCGTTGCCGGTCTGGCCAGCGTCGAGCAGGGCCTCTACGACGTCGTGCTCACCGACCTGGTCATGCCGCGAATGGGCGGACTCGAGCTGCTGCGGCGCATCAAGGCCATCCAGCCCGATACCACCGTGGTGATCATCACCGCGCACGGATCCGTCGAGCGGGCCGTCGAGGCCATGCGCGAGGGCGCCGTGGACTTCATCACGAAGCCCTTCTCGGTCGCCCAGCTTCTCGTGCGCCTCGACAACGTCTGTTCGGTGCGTCAACTCCGCGAGCAGAACGTCCGGCTCCAGCAGCAACTCGAGGAGAAACACTCCTTCGCGAGCATCACCGGCAAGAGCAAGCGCATGCAGGAGGTTTTCGACCTCATCCGCGCCGTCGCCGATTCCGACGCAAGCGTGCTCATCCACGGCGAGAGCGGAACGGGCAAGGAACTCGTCGCGTCGGCGATTCACTACAACTCGGGCCGGCGCGCGAAGCCCTACGTGCGCGTGAGCTGCGCCTCGCTTCCTGAGTCGCTCATCGAGTCCGAGCTCTTCGGCTACGAGAAGGGCGCCTTCACTGGCGCGAACCAGCGCCGCATCGGCCGCTTCGAAGCGGCGAGCGGCGGCACGCTCTTCCTCGACGAGATCGGCGAACTGCCGCTCTCGTTCCAGGTCAAGCTGCTGCGCGTCCTGCAAGAGCGTCAGATCGAGCGCCTCGGCTCGAACGAGGCGATCAACATCGACGTGCGCATCGTGTCGGCTTCGCTGCGGCCGCTCGAGGAGGAAATTCGCGCCGGGCGCTTCCGCGAGGACCTCTATTTCCGCATCAACACGGTTGCGATCAATCTTCCCGCGCTGCGCGAGCGCCGCGAGGATATTCCATTGCTCGCGAGTACATTCCTAGCCGAGTTCGCCGCGGAGGCGGGGAAAGAGCTGGAGGGCTTCGACGACGAAGTCCTCGCGGTCTTCGATGCTCATCCGTGGCCGGGCAACGTCCGCGAGCTGAAGAACGTCGTCGAGCGCGCCGTGCTCTTCGCGCGCGGACCTCTCGTCACGCTGGAAGAGATGCCCGTAACGATGCGTTTGCCGGCTCGGACCGAGCGCACGCCGCCGCAAGGTGACCCCGGCGAGGTGCGCTCGCTAGCCCAAGCCGTCGAGCAAGCCGAGATCGATGCCATTCGCGCGGCACTCCGGGCGACTCAAGGCAAGCGCGCGGAGGCCGCCTCGTTGTTGGGAGTGAGCCGCAAGACCCTCTGGGACAAGATGCGCGGTTTTGGTCTCGGTGAGGAGTTCTGAGAGATCTCGGTCCCTCGTGTCGGTATTCGTCCTACCGGTTCCGTCGAAGCGATGAATCGTCGCTGACGATGACGAGGCTCATCGAGGGGGCTCGTCACGCCTGCGAAACGGTGAACGTTTCGTGCGGCGAATTGGCGCGTCTCCTCCCACCGTCCGTGCCTCCGCGCGATCCAGGCTCGAGTCGAGGTCGGACTGAAGTGTCGCCATCTTCACCTTCGCCGTTACCCAGGCGATACGCGATCCCGAGTCCTGTATCGAATCGGTGACGGGACGCCGTCTCCGCACGCCATTTCACACCCAGAAAGGGGTCTAATTGGCGATTTCCGGGCCCAGCTCGCCCTTCATTAACTGGCACCCGCATTGCAAAACGATCGGCTGAGGTTCTTTCGAAGCCTGCCCCAGGCCGAAGCTGTCGGCCAGGTAACCGAGGAGGTAGACAGAATGCGCACGACTTCGAGGATTCTGGCCGCTCTGCTGGCCGTTGCGGTGCTGGGCATGGGCGCCATGGCGTTCGCTGCGGACGAAGATCCGCTCAAGATGGGTGCCAAGTACGGGAAGGGATTCAAGCTGACGACCCAGGACAAGAACTTCTCCATGAGGTTCTTCTCCGCCATCCAGCTCCGTTGGACCCACTGGAGCGTCGATGACAATGTGAGTACGAACCAGGTCGACTATTCGACTTTCTACATGCGCCGCGCCCGCCTCTGGTGGGACGGTCACGCCTTCGATCCGCGGTTCAAGTACTACTTCCACGTGCAGCTCGAGCCGCAGGGCGGTGTGAACCTGCACGACGCGTGGGTGACCTACGAGTTCAGTCCGATGGTGCAACTCGGAGTGGGCCGTAACAAGATCGCCTACGGCCTCGAGTTCCTGAACTCCGGGTTCGGCCTCAACTTCGTCGAGCGCTCCGTGATGTACGGCGAGACCGACATCGACAACGGTGGCGGCTTCAGCCTCTACCCGGGCGGCGGAACCGCGAAGTTCCCGCTCAACGGTGAAGACGCCAATACGGGCTTCCCGACCGGCGGTATGACGCTCTTCCGCTCGCAGGGCATCCAGCTCAGCGGTCTGAACAAGCACTTCGAGTACCAGCTGGGTATCTGGAACGGCCGCCGCACCCGCGCGACGAGCAATCCCGACGACAACTTCCTTTACTCGGTGCGCGTCGGTTGGTATCCGATGGGCTTCATCAATTGGCTCTTCAGCGGCGACCTCGATCACAGCGAGAAGATGAAGCTCGGCTTCACCGGCTCTTACTTCATGGAATCCACGACGCACACCAAGATCGGAACGGGTGCGACGGTCGCTCGTTACGAGGCCGACGCTTCCGGTTACTCGGTTTCCGCCGTGCTCCGCTACCGCGGCTTCTCGGCTGACTTCGAGTGGGCCGAAGAAAACTACGACATGGGTACCATCCGCGAGACCGATGGTGACCTGATCGGCGACTACGACTTCGATCGCAAGGGCTGGCGCGCCAATCTCGGCTACTTCATCAAGAAGGGCAAGATCGAGATCGTGGGCCGCTATGGCGAAATCCAGCGCCTCGACTATAAGGGCGACATCGACGATGCCGTCGATCAGGCCAACGTTTCCGGCCTCAAGCTTGCGACGGTCAATGGCGTCCAGGGTCTTGAAGACAAGATCTTCGAGTACACGATCGGCGTGAACTGGTACATCAACGAAGGCCACCAGCACAAGTTCTTCGTGGACTACAGCCTGTTGACCCGCGAGTTCGTGGATGTGCCCGAGATTCCCAATGGTGAGACCAAGGTGCTGGCGCTGGGTAATCCTGGTGATCAGGAAGACGATCGTATTCGCGCCATGCTGCAGTTCAAATTCTGAGCCTTCTTTCGCTTCTCCTTGACACCCACGGCGAGCCCGGGCTTCGGCCCGGGCTCGTTCCGTGAAGTGTTCGAACTTCGGCGCGCGCTGATTCGCGGTTTCTGAGAAGCGGCG
>CAZPJJ010000114.1:0-5220 GCA_964586535.1 uncultured Acidobacteriota bacterium
GATCGGGCTCGCGCTCGACGGCCGCGGCTTCATTCCGGTCGACGACAGCTACCAGACCGCGATCCCGCACGTCTACGCGATCGGCGACGTCATCCCGGGCCCGATGCTCGCGCACAAGGCCTCCGAAGAGGGTGTCGCGTGCGTCGAGCGCATCGTCACGGGCTACGGCCACGTGAACTACGAGGCCATTCCGAACGTCGTCTACACCGACCCCGAGGTCGCCTCGGTCGGACAGACCGAGGGCCAGCTCCAGCGCGCCGGGATCGATTACAAGAAGGGCTCGTTCCCCTTCATGGCGCTCGGGCGCGCGCGCGCGCTAGGCCACACCGAGGGGCGCGTCAAGGTCCTCGCGGACGCGGCGACGGACCGGCTGCTCGGCGTCCACATCGTCGGACCGCGCGCGGGCGACCTCATCGCCGAGGCTGCGGTCGCAATCGAGTTCGGCGCGAGCGCCGAGGACCTCGGCCGCGCTTCCCACGCGCATCCGACGCTGGCCGAGGCGGTGAAAGAAGCCGCTCTCGCGACCGATCGCCGGGCGATCCACGTATGAAGCGCGTCCTCACCTGGGGCTTGGCCCTCGGTGCGTTCTTCGCGTTTCCCGTCGTCCCGATCCTCGCCGCTCCTGCGCCCGCGGATCACGCCGCCGCCGGCGAGCCCGAAGGGCTCTTCTGGCGCGTCGAGACCGTCCCGCCGGTCTATCTCTTCGGCACGATCCACCTCCCCGACGCGCGGGTGACGACCCTCGCGCCCGCCGTCGAGGAGGCGTTTCGCGAGTCGGGACAGGTCGTCCTCGAGATCCCGCTCGATGCCGAATCCGTCGCTCGCGCGGGTGCTCTGACGCTCTTGCCCGAGGGGCAGAGCCTGCGGAAGCTGCTCCCCGAAGCCGTCGCCGCACGCAGCGAGAAGGTGCTCGCCCGCTACGGCTTTTCGCTGGCCATGCTCGATCGTCTGCCGGTCTGGGCGCTTTCCGTCCAGCTGCCGCTCTTCGATCACCTGCAGGAGCTGATGACCAACGGCGCGCTCGACGCCGTCCTCTATCGCAGGGCCTCGAAGGAGGGTAAGCGCGTCGGCGCCCTCGAGACCGTCGAAGAGCAGATCCTCGCGCTCTCGTCGTTCTCGCTCGACGAGCAGATCCAACTGCTCTTGTCGACGCTCGCCGAGATGGAAAACACTCCCCCTGGCCGGCGCGCGAGCGATCCGCTCCTCGAAGCCTACCTCTCGGGCGACCTCGCGCAGATCGAGCGCGCCGCGTCGTCGTCGCTCGATCCCGCGAGTCCGATTGGCCGGCGGCTCACGGAAGTGCTCATCACGCGCCGCAATCGCGTGATGAAGGACCGGTTGCTCGAGCGAATGCGCGCCGAGGACGTACGCGAACCGATCTTCGTGGCCGTGGGTGCGCTGCACTTGCCGGGACCAAGCGGTCTGGTACAAGCGCTGCGCACGGAAGGCTACGAGCTCGTTCCGGTCGATCCCGCCGGCGAGGTCACGAAGCCAAGTTCCGAGGAGAACGAGCCCGCGCTCGCGGGTGAGATTCAGGAGAGCCTGATCCCGCTCGGGAATCGGGACAGATAACGAAAAGCCGGCCGCGCGAGCGACCGGCTTTCCTCTTTCCCGCGTTCACGTCCGCGCGGTCAAGCGACCTCAGAGCCAGCTCTTGACGACTTCCTCTGTGATGCGCGCGGGGTGGCCGCGCCAGACGACCTTGCCGTCCTTCACGACCGCGGCGGCGGGGACGCCCTGCACGCCGAAGTATCCGCTCGCGAGGCCGTTCTCTTTCGCCATCGGGTAGGTGAGACCGTTTTCCTTCGCGAAGCTCATCAGGCTCTCTTCGGTGGACGAGCGCGAGAGCTTCGTGAGACCGACCACCTGCAGCCCCTTGTCCTTGAACTGCGTGTACAGCTGCTGGATCTTCGGAACCTCCCGCCGGCAGTGCGGACACCAGAGCTCCCAGAACACGATGAGCGTGGCCTTGTTGCTCGTGAGGTCGATGTCCTGCTCGCCCTGCAGCCACTTCTCGACGCCGTAGTCCTGGGGCGCCGACTTTCCGAGCACAGCGAACTCGCTCTGAAGGCGCGACGCGGCGCGTGCGGCGCTGGTGTTCGGGTACTTCGTGGTCAGCGTGCTGAGTTTGGCCTGGGCCGCGGCCGGGTTGCCCGCGCCGACGAGTTGGTTGACCTCGTCGAAAAGCTGGCGAGCGGCCTGCTCGTCCTCGGCGCTGGCCTGTTGGATCGTCGCGCGCGTGGCATTCGCGTTGCCACCCTGCGCCTGGGCCTTGGCGAGCTGCTGCTCGAGAGCGGTCAGGCGCGCTTCGATCGCGCTGAGCGACGCCAACCGCTGGTCGAGGGCGGTGAGCTTCTCGGCCAGCTGCTTTTCCATCGAGGCCACGCGCCCATCGAGCTCTTCGACACGCTCCTTGGTGGACTGGGCGAGGGCAGGGATGGCGAGAACGGCGACGACGGCAACGGCGGTGCTGATGCGGGCGAGTTTCGTCATGAGATCCTCCGCGCGGCTGGCTGAAGGCCCCAACCCGCGCCGGTGTGCGGGAGAGAGTGCCGTCCGGGCCTAAATCGCGCAACCTGAGCGATCAGCCGAACCGACGCGCTCCGGCGGCGCGTCCGTCCGCGCCGGCGGCGCTCGGCGGGGTGGGGCGAGGTTGACACCCTGCACCGATCGGGGGGATACACGCTCGGAGCTCGGTCCCCAAGGCCGCGGCGGGCGAGGGCGCTTCCGTGAGACAAACGCACTTCGTGACGTTCCTCGCCGCGGCGACCTTCGCGCTCGTTCTGCCGGCTCAGGCCGACGATGCGCAGCCGGATTGGCAGATCTGTCCCGACGGCCGCGCTTATGCGCTTGCCGCCGACGGCGTGCGGATCGACGGGGAAGATCGCGCGATTCCGACGGGGCCGGCCGACGTGTTGGGTTGCGGGCCCGGAACGCTGCTCATCGGGCGCCACGACGGCGACCGTACCTGGGTCACCGTTTTTCGCGAGGCGAGCGGAACGTGGCTGAGCGCCGGCGAGCCCGTCGAAATGCGTGGACGCGCCCTGGCATTGGCCGGGGACGGGGTGCACTTCGCAGCCTCGTTCGACGCGCGTCGCGGTGGAGTTCTCAAGATCTACGACGGTGCCAGAGGGCGCCGGCGCACGGAGTTCACGCTGGGCGCGGTGCCACCGTCGCTGGTTCTTGCGCGTCAGGGCTCGCTTCTGCTCGCGGCGACGCGCGAGCAGATCCGGCTTTACACGTGGCCCGAGGGTCTCAGCGTCGAGGTGCTCGAGGTGCCGGGGATCGTCGAGCGGCTCCACACCGCCGACACCGCGCCGCATCTTTTGGCCGTGAGCCTTCCAGGGAGCCTGCTCGTCTTCGATCTGCGCGACGCGCGCGAGCGTGGGGCGCTCCCCGTGAGGGTACGTATCGATGATGGCGCGCGGAATCCCGCCGCCATCCGCTCAGTGCTCGCCGCGGACGAACCCCAGGGCCGCGAGCGTCTCGCGCCCCAAGCGGATAGCGCGAGCATTCCACCCGCCGAGGTTCCCGCGGAGACGCCGTCGGTTCCTTCACCCGAGCCCGTACCGGCTCCTCCGAGCGAGCCCGTGTCCGAGCCGTCGCCGATCACTACGACCGAAGAGCCTACCGACGAGCCCCCTCCCGAGGATCCAGGGCCCGTCGTGGAGGCTCCACCCGCCCAGCCACCCGCGCGCGAAGTGCCTGACGCGCCCGAGACGGCGCCTCCCGCAACGCCTGAAGCGGAGCCGCTTCCGGCCGCGCCGGTCACCGCGGAGCCGGTTCCTCCCGCCTCGCCGGTCGAACCGAGTCCGGCCGCTCCTCTCGCTCCCCCGCCGGTCGCTTCGGGCTCCGCCGGCGGCGAACCGGCCCCCGTTCCGGTCGCGACCGACGCGCGAAGTCCGTCCGCGGTTCCCATCTCCGAGTCGCGCGCTGAGGACGAGACGGTCTCTCCAGAAGCCGCCGCCACGCCCCGGGATCTCGTGGTCACCTTCGCGGGCCGCGCGGAACTCGTCGCCGAGATCGACGTGCGAGGTCCCGACAATCGGCTGCGTTCGTTCGGACGCTTCGCGCGCCCGGATGGCGCGACGGCGATTCGCGTCCCCGATCTTCCGCCAGGGCGCTACACCATCGTGGCCATGGGCGCCGCGGGTGCGTCACTCGCGACCGTCCCGGAATTGGCGGACATCGAGAAGACCGACGATCGAATGGCGCGCGCCGAGATTCGGGTGCTGCGCGCGCGTTGATCTGGTTCGCGGACTCGCGACGGGAGACAGAGAAGGCGAGTCATGGACTCGAAAGTGCCTCGCCGGGGCGTTCAGATGACGTCTTTGAGCGTGAGACCCTGATCGGCCATGTAGGCCATGAGACCCTTCTTCGTGACGGTCTTCAGCGCGCGAGCCGTGAGGCGAAGGCGCACGTGGCGGCCGAGCTCGGGGACGAAAATCCGCTTCTCCTGGAGATTGGGCATCTGGCGCCGCTTCGTTTTGTTGTTCGCATGCGAGACGTTGTTCGCAACGAGAGGACCCTTGCCCGAGAGTTTGCAGCGCTGTGCCATGGCGGCGACTCCATGAAAGCCGGCCACGAGGGACGTGCGGCTTTGCGTCGTAGATCGGGGGACGGCCCTTGGGCGGGCCGCGAAAAGCCCGGTAGTTGTAGCCTTAATTGGATTTCCTGGCAAGCCGCCCCGCGCAGGAAAGCCCCGCGGCCTGGATCGCGTCTTGGATCGGCTCGGCGTCCGAGTCGGCGCAGAGCACCGTGACGTCGGGATTCTTGCTGCCTTCCGCGCGTTCGAGGCGAAGGTGGACCTCGATGCGGACACGTTCGCCGTCGGCCTCGGCTGTCCACTCGGCGACCGTTTCGCGGCGCTCCGTCGTCCCCGATCCGCCGGCAGGCTCGAAACGCGGAAGCCCCGCATCCACGAGGACGGAGCCGCCCAGTAGGATTTTTGCCGCGCGGAGCTGCCGGAGGGCAGACACGAGCGGAGGCACGAGAGAAGGCTCGTCGCCGCTCGATCCCCTCTCGCCGGGCTGCGGGAGCCGGATCCGCCGGAAGCCGATCACGTCTTGGTCGGCGTCGTGGGCGAGGACCAGCGGAACGACGATCCGGCTCCGCACCGCGCGCGGCATGTTTGCGAGCAGGCCCTCGCGGACCCGGAGCCAGCGCCGCGCTTCTTCCGGCTCGGGAGACCCGGCGGGCGCGGCGAGCAGCGCCGCGAGC
>CAZPJJ010000114.1:5230-10590 GCA_964586535.1 uncultured Acidobacteriota bacterium
ACGCCGTTCCAGGGCAAAGGCCACCTCGTCCAGACCGAGATCGCCAATCCAGGCAGCGAGCGCGCGAGCGGCCTCGCCACGCTGAGGAGCTTCGGCCGAGGCGCGAAGCGCGAGGTGCAAGCGCGCCCGCAGTGCGTCGTCCTTGGGAACGGAACCATCCTCGGCGAGCGCTGCTTCCACCGCGGGTGCGCGCCAGGCTGCGATGCGATCGATCGCGAAGGCGCGGAGGTCCGGATATGAGAGGAAGAGCGTCTCGCCGAGAGCCTCGCGCGCTTCGAGAAACGCATCGCCATCCAAGAGCGACGGCGTGCGGGCGGGATCGCCCCCGTCGGGGACGAGGAGCGCGGCCCAGTCCGCAACCGACGCAGCGCGCGCGCGGACGTCATCGAGACGCGGGACCTCGAAGTCCACCGCCGACGTGCCGTGAACCGCGGTGCGTAGCACGCGTGTGCGCGGGCGGGAACGCCGGCGTACCTCGTCCGCGGAAAAGAGCAGTCCGCTATCGGTGGCGAGCGAGGGCAGCACGCCCGAGACGCGCCGCCGGGCGGTGTCGGCGACGAGGTGGCCCGCGTCACTCGCGCCGAAGGTCGGCGCCGCTTCGATGCGAAAGACGAGCCGCGCTTCGTCCCCGTCCGCCACGGGAACGGCGCGCGAGACGAGCGTGCGCGGCAAGCCCACACGTCGTTTGTCCGGACCGTGTCCCCTGATGTTGCACAGGACGCCGGGCGCCTCGCGGATGCGAAGCGCGCGATCGCGGTGCCCCTTCTCGGTCTCGTCGCGCGGGCCCTCGCCCCACGGCGCCGGGACGTAGGTGATCCACGCTTCCGAGTCGAGAAGCGCGCGCAGGCGGCGCAGGGCCGGGTCGATCCCGGAAATCTTCGGCGCGTCGATGAGCACGCCGCCCGTCGACTGCGCCAGCAGGCGGAGCAGTTGCTTCGGGGCGCGAAAGCCGCGGTCCGCGCGCGGCGAGAGTTTCAAGGCGATCGGAAAGACCGAGAGTTCGGGGGTCGCGGACGCGTGGTCGAGGACGGCATCGAAAGAGCGCGAGGCGAGACTCGACGAGTCCTCGCCGTCGGTGACGAGTGCGACGATCTTCCGTTCCGCCATCGGCGCCAGCAGCCGGATCGTCGCGTCGAGCGCGTCCCAGAGCGCTGTTCCGTAGCGGATCTCCATGCGCAGGATGGCATTCGCCAGCACGTCGCGATCCGTCGTCGGGCCGGCGAGCAGCCACGGATCGTCGCTGAACGCGACGACCACCGCGGGTTCGCGGTCGGGCAATGCGCGCACGTAGGCGAGCGCCGCGTCGCGCGCTTCCTCGATGCGACCGCGCATGCTGATGCTCATGTCGACGAGGATCGCGTGGACCGTGACCGGACGCGTGCGATCGAGCCTCGTCACGCGGAGCGCTTCACCGTCTTCGAAGACCTCGACCGAAGATGCGTCGACGAGATCGCAGGCGTCGGGGTGGTTGGAAGTCGGAGTCAGGACGACGGGCCAGCGCACGCGATGAACGTCGACCGTTTCCGTTCCGGCCGAGGGGAGCGATGCGTCCGCGGACCGCGCCGGGGCGCTCGTCGCGAGCGCCAACACGGCGAGGAGGAACGCGCACGTTGGTCTCACGAGCGGCACGCTACGCGAGCCGACCGCGTCGTGGCAAGGAGGGACGCGCCCGTTGGGCTCAGCGATCGAGCCGGTCGCCGAGGGCGTCCCAGAAGCGTGCGCTCTTGGTGAAATGCAGGTCGATCACCGGGATCTGCGCGGCGATTGCCGCCACGAGCTTCGTCAAGCCCTCGTGCTCCACGCTGAACTCGTGCACGTAGGGAATGGACGCGGAGAGTGTCGCGACGGCGCGCGCGGGCGAGATGTCGGCGATGAAGTCGTGGGGAGACTGGCGAAGGCGGCAAGCGGCCGCGAGCGGATGACGGCCTCGATGGCGTTCGCGCGCCGGGAGCTTCATGTGAAAGGGAACGGTGCTCGCGTGCGCGCGGCCGTCCCGTGCGTCGAGGATCACCATGTCGTCGGAGAGCACCAAGCGCGGCTCGGAGAAGCGCGTGGCCGTCGATTTGCCCGCTCCCGACGGGCCGAAGAGCAGGACGGCGCGACCCTCGTGAAGAACGCCCGCGCCGTGGAAGAGAAACGCGCCCTGCTCGATCAGATGAAGCTGCGCCGCGACGCGCAGGAAGTTCTCGAGCGACATGTCGAAGCGGTCGGCACGGAGATCCGTGAAGACGACCGTCGCCTCCGCGGCGGCGAGATCGACGCGGGCCTCGTGCCAGTGCGAGCGCAGCGCGAAAACTCGTTCGTCCTGGCGTTCGACCTCGAGGACCGTCTCGCCGCCCAGTGGTGGGAGCGGGGTGCGCACGCCGCTGCCCACGGAGCAGCGCACGAGGAGCGTCGGCGGCGAGGCGGGATCGGGTTCGAGCGCGAACGTCTCGTAGCGCGGGGCGAGGAAGGAGTCCCAGGCAACGGGGACGCCGCGCAGACCGAGGCGCACGGGGCCGACCGGAAGATCGAAATCCGAGGGTCCCCGCTCGAGAGGAGGCGAGGCGCTGTGCGAGGTGTCGTTCATCGATTCGGTTCTCCCGGTTCGACCCGGCCTCGGGGCCGCTGGCCGCCCATGGTGGCCGAGGGTGACCGCGAGGGGCAAACTCTTCCCCCTGCCGCCGGAGCGATCGAAGCGTGGATCTCGCGACATATCTCAAAGAAGGGCGCGCGCGCGTCGAGCGGGCGCTCGAGCAGGCGCTCCCGCCCCGGCATCCAGACCCGGGGCGCCTCGTCGAGTCCATGCGCTACACGCTGCTGCTTCCGGCCAAGCGCCTGCGCGGCATCGTTTGCTTGGCGGTAGCCGAGTGCTTCGGCGCGAAGGCCAACGACGTGATGCCGCTCGCGGTCTCGGTGGAGATGATTCACGCGTCGTCGCTCATCCTCGACGACCTGCCCAGCTTCGACGACGCGATCAGGCGCCGCGGGGCGCTCGTCAATCACCGCGTCTTCGGCGAGTCGACGGCGATCCTCGCAGCCGTCAGCCTGCTCTGCGCCGCGTTTCGTCACCCCGCGGCCTGCTCGCGTCCGCGTTGGCTCGGTCCGGACGACGCCGTGGGTACGGTTTTTCATCTCGCCGACGCCGTCGGCGACCAGGGGATGGTCGCGGGCGAAGCGCTCGACCTGCTGGCGCGGGGCTCGCGGCCCGGCCTCGACGAACTCGAGCGTATCCACGCGCTCAAGACGGGAAGCCTCTTCATCGCCTGCGCGGTCGAGGCGGGCCGGCTTTCGGGCGCGGGTCCGGACGAACGCGCGGCGCTGAAGGCCTACGCGAAGAATCTCGGCCTCGCGTTCCAGATCACCGACGATCTGCTCGATGTGGTCGGTGATCCCGAGAAGACCGGCAAGGACATTGGTCAGGATGCCGACGGGGCGAGCTTCGTGACCTTCGCCGGCGTCGACGGCGCCGAGCGCCTGGCCCGCGAACTCGTCGACACCGCCGTGCTCGCGCTTTCACCGCTCGGCAAGCGCGGAGAAGTGCTCGAGGCGATCGCACGCTTCGTCGTGGAGCGCGATCGATGAGCGAGAACGAACCGCGCGGCTACGAAGATGTCCGCAGCGTCCTGCTCGGGAAGGGTTACCTCGAGACGCCGCTCGAGCGCTTCTTCATCGGCACGACCGGTGTGGCGCTCGGGCGCGGGATCGCGGGCTCGATCCTCGTCGCAGCGCTGAGCGGCACCCTGGGCGGTGCGGCGCTCGGCGTACTCCTGGCGTTCGTCGTCGTGACTCAGAGCGGTGGCGTGATCCCCTGGTGGCCCGATGGGGTGCTCTACGCCGCACTCTTCGCGCCCGTCCTCGGCCTCGGCGTCGCCGTCGCGGAACTCATCGCGGGAGTGCTCATGCGCGCGCTCTCGCGCCGCCGTCCCGACTTTTCGCCGCGACGCGCTTCGCTCGCAGCCGGCGGCGTGGTCGCCGCGCTGCTCGCGCTCTACCTGGGCGGCTGGTGGGCGCGCGCTGGGGCGGCATTCGACGCGTCGGGCATTCTCGCGTTGCTCGCGCTGGCGCTCGGTGCTGGATTCGCGGGCCGGGTCGTCTCGGCCGCCGTCCTCGCGCAGGCGATGCTCGCCACCGGGCGCACGCCGCGCGCCCCCGCCCGCACTGCTCTGACGACAGCCGCGCTGGCGACGCTCATCGCGCTCGGCGCGGGTGGTGCATCGGTCCTGGCGCGCGGTCTCGAGGCCGGCCGAGGCGAGCCGGCCGTCCGCAGCGAGATGTCCACGTCGAGGGTTCTCGTGCTCGCGTGGGATGGCCTCGGGAACGAGATTGCGAGCGGCCTGATTCGCGAAGGGCGCACACCGGCGCTCTCCGCGCTCCTCGGGGCGTCCGACGTCTGGTTCGTGCCAGGGAGTCCCGGGGCCGATCCCGCGGCGCGCTGGACGACCGTCGCGACGGGCTGCGATCCGAGCGTCCATGGAGTTGTCTCCGTCGACGTCGACCGTCTGCGCGGCGCGTCGGCCCCGGCGGTCGCCTCCGGCCCGGCCGCGGGCCCGCTGGCACTCCTTTCGCGGCTCTGGCCGACGGACTCGGGACCCGTCCGCGCCGGGGTCCGGTCGGTCCCGGCCGTGTGGGAGGTCTCTGCCGACGCCGTCAAGACCGGCGTCATCGGCTGGTGGGGCACCTGGCCCGCCTCGTCTCCGGGAAGGGCGGGCGGCTACGTCGTCAGCGACGGCGCCCTGCTCGCGGCTCGCGAGAGCAAGGGCCTCGAGAACGCGATCTACCCGGGTGCGTGGGGAAGCTCCCGAGCCCCCGAATGGCTGCTCGCGGCCGAGCCGGGGCTCCTGTACTCGCTGCCCGCGAGCGGTGACGAAGGAGCGGATGCGCTCGCACGCGAGGCGCTCGTCATCGACCTCTTCGCGCTGGCCGCCGCCGACGATGCGCTCGCCGATCCCGACCTCGAAGTGGTCTTCGTCCACCTGCCAGGCCTGGACATCGTGAGGACGGGCTGGCAGCGGCGAGGAATCGATCTGCTGATGACGATCGACCGCATGCGCGCCCATGCCTCCGCCATCGACGCGCGTCTCGGAACGGGCCGGCTCGCCGACGCGCTCCGAGGAGGTGAGGTGGCGCTCGTCGCCTTGCCGGGACGCGCGGGCGAGGGGCAGGGAATCGCGACTTGGGCGCCGGCGCGCGATCCTTCGAGCTCCAAGGGTGGCGCGATCGCAATGACGGATCTCGCGGCGATGTGGCTCGCCCGTGCCGGCCTGCCCGTCGACGATCGGCTCTGCGGCGCGCGCGCCGAAGCGATCGCGCCTTACGCGGCGGGGCCGGTGCGGATCGAGCGCACGACCGCGACTCCCGCCCGCCCCATCTCGGCGGAG
>CAZPJJ010000115.1:0-10582 GCA_964586535.1 uncultured Acidobacteriota bacterium
CGCTCGTCCTGCTGGTCATCGCCTGCCCCTGCGCGCTCGTGATCTCGACACCGGTCAGCATCGTGGCGTCCATCGCCGCCGCCGCGCGGCACGGCGTCCTGATCAAGGGCGGGCTCTACGCCGAGCTGCCAGCAGGACTCCGCGCTGTCGCGATCGACAAGACCGGCACGCTGACCACGGGCAACCCCGAGGTCGTCGGCGTGATCCTCCACGACGAGAAGGACGAAACGACACTTCTTCGTCGGGCCGCGGCGCTCGAAACCCGGAGTGAACACCCTCTGGCTCGGGCCGTCGTGGCCTATGTTGCGGGTCGCGGCATCTCCAGCGTCCCGTCCGACGATTACCGCGCCGTTCCAGGCAAGGGTGGGTGGGGAATCGTCGACGGGGAGAGGTTCTGGATCGGATCGCACCGGTTGCTGGCGGAGCTAGGTCTCGAGACTCCCGCCATCCGCGAGCGGATCGAGCAACTCTCGGCTTCTGGCCGGTCGGTACTCGCCGTCGGCACCGACTCCCGGGTTTGCGGCTTCCTCGCGGTAGCCGACACGGTGCGCGCGGATGCGCGAGAATCCGTCCGCGCGCTCCACGCCGCCGGCCTCGCGCACGTCGTGATGCTGACCGGCGACAACGAGGCGACGGCGCGTACGATTGCGGCCGTGACAGGGGTCGACGAGTACCGGGCCGAGTTGCTGCCCGAGGACAAGGTCGCAGCGGTGACGTCCCTGGTCGAGCGCTACGAGCACGTCGCCATGGTCGGGGACGGCGTGAACGACGCGCCGGCACTGGCCCGGGCGAGCGTCGGGATCGCGATGGGCGTCGCGGGAAGCGACGCGACGCTCGAAACGAGCGACATCGCGCTCATGTCCGACGACCTGTCGAAGCTCGCGTGGCTCGTGCGGCACTCGCGCCGCACGCTGCGCGTGATCCGGCAGAACATCGTTTTCTCGCTCGGGGTCAAGGCGGTGTTCGTCGGGTTGACGTTTGCCGGGTTCGCGACGCTCTGGAGCGCGATCGCCGCCGACATGGGCGCGTCGCTGCTCGTCATCTTCAACGGGCTTCGGTTGCTCGGGGCGGGCGCCGAAGCGCGGCTGGGGCCGGCCGCGTAACCTGCCGAAGCCGCTCATGCCGAAAACTACGTGTTCACGCTCGCCGTGCGCGACGCCAAAGCTCGGTAGACGGATGCGCGACTGATCCCGAGCTGCCTGGCAATAGCTGCCTTCTTCTTGCCGGCCGCGAGCAGCTCGTTCATGGCGTCGAGCTTTTCGGCGGACAGCTTGTAGCGGTCCCCCCTCTTCCTGCCGCCCCACTTCTTGCCCTGAGCCTTTGCGCGGGCGATGCCCGCGCGAATGCGGTCGGAGATCACTTCGCGTTCGTACTCCGCGAAGCCGGCGAGGATTGTCCGGAGGAGACGTCCCGACGCCGTGCTCGTGTCCACGCCGTCGCGAAGCGACACGAACCGAACGCCGGAGGCGTTCAGCTCGTCGAGGAACGTGATCGTCTGCCCGGCCGTGCGGCCGAGGCGATCAAGTCGCCAGACGACGACCGTCCCCACTCGACCGGCGCGGACATCCGCCTCGAGGTTTCGCATCTCGGGGCGGTTCAGCGTAGCGCCGGTGAACTGGTCACGGAACCAGCGGACCAGGCTGCCCCGTGCGTGAGTCCGGACCCACGCTCGAAGATCCGGCTCCTGGGACTTCACGTCCTGTCCGGTCGTCGACACGCGGAGGTAGACGGCGACGGCCTTCTTCATGGCGTAAGTGTATCAAATGGACTAAAGATGAAAAGAGACGTTCACCCACGAGCGATGCGTAGCCTGAAAAGGGGACTTCCGAGCCTGCGAACCGGCTCAGGATGAAATGCGACAGTTGTCAGCTGAAATGAAGGCGCGACTGCGGACCCAGGCGGCCGGAGGGCAACGCCTCGACGAGACCGCGCGCTGAGAGGCGGGTGAGTTCGCGAGGTTCCATCTTGAAGAGGCCACCTCCGTAGACGCGTCCTTCCCCGAAAAAGTCTTCCGGCTTGATTTGCTGGAGGTGCTCGAGAGTTCGCGCGTAGACTGATGGATCAGCATCAAGCGCCGCGGCGAGAGGACCCTTCGGATACAGCAGAAGAAAGACGTTTGCTGCCGTCGCCTTCGACCGATTCCAGAAAAAGCGAAAGGGGGTCGAGCGATTCCGACCCATGTAGGTGCAAAGGAATGGTGCCGGCGGCCGCTGCTCCTGGGAATACCAAGGGGTCCGGCGGGAAGGTAGATAGCGTTCGGGGATCCCCTCCTTCCTGCCGGCTTCGAGGAATCGCCAGAGCGTGTCTGAGTACCGTTCGCGCACCACACGCTCGGGCAGCGAGCAGTCCACAAGCGCGAGCTGCGTCTCCAGGCGAGGATAGCCGTCCTCATCGCCTTCGATCACGGTGCTTTCAAGATGACGTGGACTAGGGAGGATGGGCCGGAGGAACTCGGAGGGCAGTCCGCGTTCCAGAGCTTCGGCGCGGGGCATGATGAAGAAGCCGTTCGCGCCAGTAGCGATACCCCTCTTGATCGTGAAGAGATCTCCGAGACTCACGACGCCTGCCTTGGCGCTGCGACCGTTCCGAGCAGCGATCGGGTAGTTAGACCACTTCCGGTGCAACTCGCGGAGTGCTGCAAGCGAAACCGCTTCCCGGTGCATTGGTTGCGCAAGTGATCCACCGTAGGTGAAGACCGGTTCATGAGCCCCCTCTGGCGGCCGTTTGCGGAATACCACCACCGCTGAGGTTACGAGGGCATCGTCGAACTTGACCTCTTGCTCGTGATAGCGGTGAATTCGAAGCAAGGTCACGTGCTCGGTCAGATAGTCCTTGATCGCCGTCCCGTAGTTCACGTCCATGAACTCCGACGGGATAAGCCAGACGCTGAGCCCGTTCTCGCTGAGCCATTCGTGGGCCAGCAGCAGGAAGTAGCAGTAGAGACCAGCCAGCCCGCTAACACGAATCCCCAGAGACCGCGCCACAGCCCGTTGGAGGCGCTCCTTCTCTTCGGCTCCGAGATGATGATGGCGGACGTACGGGGGATTCGTGATGATGAGGTTCGCTCGGTTCTCGACGCTCGGCGGCGAAAGCTTGGTGAAATCGCCTTGGATCACCGTTAGCCCTCGTGTACCCCACAACTCGGCCGCCGCACTTGCAAAGCCTCGGTCAAGTTCGACGCCGGATGCGTTCGCGATGCAGCGACTCGGAAAGACGGACTGCAGCGCCGAAAAGAAGGAACCCGTCCCAATCCCTGGATCCAGGAATCGGACCTTGCCGTCTCCGCGCCCCCACAGCTCGCGCACATGGCTAGTAATCTCCAGCGCGAGTGCCTGGGGCGTTGCGAACTGCCCGAGCTCGTTCCGTTCCTTGGCGTTCTTTAATCCGTCCAGGCGGACCTGTGCCACTTGGCGCGCCTGCTCGATCTGTGCGGTTCTGGTCATGACATTCAGAGTCCGAGTTTGTCGAAATCAGAGATTCGGTGTTCCCAGATCCAGTCGATCCCCTCGGCCGCTTCGTAACCGAGGTAGCCGCTATCGAAGTACCCGCAGAGGAAGAGCACGAACTCGACGGACGGGCCGTAGGTTTCGCGCAGCTGAGACATCTTCGTAGCCTCTTCTTTCCTGCGCTTGTTTACGTTGGTGAAATCACCGGCCGACTTCGCTTCGATGAGGATCGGTACCTTGGTCGGCCGAAGACGCCTAGGCTGAATCACGACGTCGATGGGGATGTTCACCTTCTGCCGGCCAGCAACCACGATCATCCTGAAGTTATAAGTCCCCGGCTTCATCGCCGTCAGCGGTTCGCCGGCGGAATGGGTTGCCTTTGCGTAACCCCGAGCGTCAAGGAAGCTGCCGATGAGGGCGAGCTGCCGCTTTTCCTGAGCGTTTCGGACGATGGGATCTGATACGGCCCCGCACAGCCGATCAGCGACGATGGTTGCCGCACGGTAACGCTCCTCTTCCGTCGGCCGCAACTTGCCCCGGAGCCAGGGGAAGATATCGACATCGAGCATCTGCACGATGATCGCGGCCACGCACTTGAGGTTCTTCTCCAGGTCAGCTGCGGGCATTCGCGACGGCAATCTGCCGTCCTCCAGCGAACATATTAGGCCCTTGCTAACGTACGCGAGGCCAACAAGGCGATCTCTCGCCAGCGGTGGGCACGTGCACATCCTCAGCATAGGAAGGACGCGGGGGTTCGCCCGCAGCATCGCGGGCGTGAGATCACGGAGATCGGTTGTCCGAGCGAGACCGTCTGCGACTTCCTTGGTGGTCGCGACCCGTGTATCTCGATACGCCTTGGGCGCAAACTTCATGAACCACGTGTTGAAGAGATCGACCGACTTCGAGATGTCGTCTTTCCAAGACCGTGGGTCACCAGCGTTTATGCTCGTTCGTCGCCACTTGCCTGTGTTGTTCGGAGTCCTTGGCATCTGTCACCCTTCAGAAAACCATGCTTTGCGGTCGTCGCGCAAGCGTCTCCGAGAACGCTTGCCGAACCGGGACCACATCAGGATTCGTCGTAGGTCGTTTCTACAGGAATCCCGAGATTCGTTAGTCGAAAGGTGATCGCTTGTCGGCTGACTTCGTAGGCTTTCGCAAGCTCAGCGAGCTTGTCCGGCGAGACCGGTTGAGGCTCGCCCTTGAGATCACGGAGAATGAAATCTTCCGGCATCAGCAACGCTGCGGCGAAGCGATTCGCTTCGATCTCGCGGTAGTCGACTGCCTGGCTTGATCGCGCATCACGCCTGAGGGGCGCGGGTGGAAGCACCCCGAGCTGATGGCCGGCGTCCACATGAAGGGCGTCGCTGTGGAGGACAAGATGGCCAATCTCGTGGGCGATGGTGAATCGTTGCCGGACGGGGTGATGGGATGCATTGACGCCGATTACGGGCGCACCGGAGCGCCGAGTCAGTACCCCCGAAGTGTCATCGTCGAAATCGGCATCACGCACGCTGGCGCCGAGTCCTTCGGCGATTACCCGAACTGGCACCGACGGCCCTTTGATCCGCAGGCGTCGCAGAAGATCTCGGACGCGATCTTCGATCTGGCTTGGTTTGAGCACGCTCCTCCTCTCTACCCTCAACGGTTTCTTGAGCAATTGTGGCGAGCCACTCCAGCACCGCTGGGCTACTAGCAGCCTGCGGACTTGCGGCCCCGAGTACGGTGGCCCACGGTGGCAGTAGTTCCGCCGGAGGGACCCCGAGTGCATCAGAGATGAGGTACAGGTGGTGCACTCCGAGTCGCTGTCGGCCGCGCTCGATGTTCGCCACCGCAGACCGGCTGAGAATCCCACTCGTCCGTGCAGCAAGCTGCTCCTGACTGATTCTCGGGACACGGCGCCGCCGCGCCTGGGCGATCTGCTCGCCAACGGCACGGTAAACCTGCTCGATGAGCTCCTTGCGCCTCATTCGACGGGTACGAAGATATCGCTCGTCGCCAAGTTGTCAAGATCCAGCACGATTGTGCTGTATCAGGTCAATAAAAAACTGCGACGTATTGACCAACGTCGGAACGCCACCTAGATTAGTCAGGGATGGGGGTTCGCCCTCGCATTTCGCGATCGCGAGACCCCCTCAAGAAAGGCAGTCATGGGAAACCAATTGAAGCCAGGTCAGCCCGCCCCTCGTTCAGGCCAGTACGAGATTCGCGGCCCTCGCGGGGGACGTACCGGTGAAGAGCGCACGGTCGTGCGGGGTGAGCCCTTGCCGCCCACGCCGAGCCCCGGGCGGAGCTACACGCTCGTCGATGCCACCAAGAATGGCGCTGGCAGGAAGTGAGGGTCTTCGGTGAGATTCCTCCACTATCACGTCAGTGCCGGCCCGGGCGACGCGATCGAGGTGACGCTCGACGGCCAAGCCAACGTCCTGCTCATGGACTCGACCAACTTCAGCGCCTTCCGCCTCGGCCGGTCGCATCGCTACTTTGGCGGATGGGCTCGGACGTCACCCGTGCGTCTCGCTCCGCCACACCACGGCGCGTGGAACATCGTGGTGCACCGGGGTGGACAGACCGGAGGCGTTCGGGTGGGTGTCCGGGTGATTCAGTCGGCCACTTGACGATCGGGGAACCACCGGATTCGGTTCGGCGGTTCCAACCCTGGAGCGCGGCGGCGCCGCTATTGACCGCGCCGGTGTGATTGGTAGGATTGCGGTTGTTGGAGGCGTCATCGGCGAGCGCGACGGCCGCGCAGCTGGCTCGGCGGCCCCTGTTACTTCGCCAGCGTGTGATTCCGCCCATGTGCCCACGCAGGCAGTCAGAAGCTTACGGTGCCGTGCGGTCTCGGGAGCTGTCTGGGGCTGCCCACCGCTCGTAACGAAGTCGAGTACTACAACGACATGCCTACCACCATTGCGCAATCATTTCTGACGCTCAAAGAGAACCTGGAGATAACCGGCCTCCAGAAGAGCACTGTCTCGACGCGGCAAAACGCTGTTCGGGATGTCGTCGCCGAAGGCCTTGAAGTCCTTGATTCTTTCCTAACGGGCTCGTACTCACGGAGCACGATGATCGCCCCTCTGAAGGAAGCGGACATCGACATCTTCGTTGTTCTCAACTCGAAGTACTATCACAACTACAATGGTCAGAATGGCGGCCCAGCAGGCCTTATCGACCTCGTCAAGCGGACCTTGAAACGGACCTATACTCGGACGCCGGACATCAGCCGAAACGGTCAAGCAGTGACGATTCGCTTTGAAGACTTCGCGGTTGATGTTGTTCCCGGTTTCAATCGGCAAGGTGGAGGCTATCTCATCCCGAACGCGATCACGCAGTCGTGGATCGCGACCGACCCGAAAAAGCACGTGGAGATCATCGGCGCAGCCAATTCATGGCACGGTGGCAACTTCGTGCCTCTGGTGAAGATGATAAAGGGGTGGAACCGGCAGGATGGTCGGCACCTCGGCTCGTTCCATCTTGAAGTGCTCGCGCTGCAAGCTCTGAGCGGCGTCACAATCTCGGACTACTCTTCAGGGGTCCGGTACTTTTTCGAAAAGGGTCAGCGCCTCGTTGCCGAGCGTAACCTCGATCCGGCGGGTTACGGAGGCGATGTTGGCGGCTACCTGAACACACGGCAGAGGATCGAGGACGCCGTCCGCCGATTCAGCACGGCGTACACCACCGCCCTCCGAGCTGAGGCCCACGCTGCGCGAGGTGACATCCGGTCTGCCGTCGAAGCCTGGAGTCGCGTCTTTGGCGACTACTTCCCAGCTTATGGATAACAACAACGATACGGACAAGACCGTGCCGCAACCTCCTGCCGCAACGGCTGAACGCCCCCTTTCCCGAACGCGCGAGGAAATCATGAAGGAGGCGAAGCGGATTGAAGAAGACGCTCTCTACTCGTCGAAGGGCCACTTTGCGGCAGCGCACCTGTGGGGGAACTTCCATCTGTGGGTCGGCGTTCCCATGGTGGTGCTGGCCGGAACCTCCGGTGCCGCGGCGTTAGCTCGTTTCGACAAAAGCAGCGTCATTGCCGGCGTCTTGTCCCTCGTGGTGGTCGGGCTGTCGGCAGTGATGACGTTCCTAAACCCCAACGCGAAGGCAGGTGGCCACCTGAACGCCGGGAACAACTACGAGGCGATGCGCGACCGCGCGAGGGTCTTTTGGGCCATCGAATGTTGGCGCGGTGATTCCGACGAGGTACTGACTGACAAGCTGAAGCAACTGTGCGATCAGAAGGACAAGTTGAACCACGGATCGCCCCAGATTCCGCGATGGGCTTATCGGAAAGCCAAACGTGGAGTCGCCGAAGGCGAGGCAACTCATTCCGTTGACAAGCCCGGAAACGCTACACAACCGCCGGTGCAGTAGCGCGCCCCCGCCCCCTTGACACCTCTTTCGAGAAGGTGTTGGCTAAAACGCTGGCTCACCCCTTAAGCAGCCAGCGAATCTCTTACTCACATGAACAAACTCGTTCTTATCGCTGTAGTCGCGCTTGCCCTCTTCGGCTTCAACGCGGCATCGGCGCAGATTACTCTGGACTCGCCCTTTGTCGAGCTCGGCCTCGAAGAGGCAACTCCGGACCTCTCGAAAGCCAATCCACTGCTGCAGCTCCTTCTCGATAAGCTCGAAGAGGTACGTCAGGCAATCATCGCTTCGTCACAAGGCACGAAAGGCGTCGCCGTCGTTTCTTCTGTCCCTGTTGACGTGCACGTGCTCTCCTTGCCCTCCGATTCTGAGTCTGGGATCCGAAACGAGGTCATTGATTTGGTAGATCAGCCGATCGTTTTCTCCTACGGTGCCGACTATTGGTACTCGTCTGTGTTTCAGACCGGCCAATTCAAGACACTCGAAGTCCTTCTCAACGGCAGTCTCAAACCTTACGGAGAGCCAGGTGTCGTTTGCGACTTCATACCTCGCTTCGCACCCAGCGATCCATTCAACTGGACCAACCCCGGTACCGGCCAGACGCGAGTGTCTATCGCCTCAGATCAGCAACCCGGACCCTGGCAGTCACCTCAGGGAGTAGTTCGCGGGCTCGAGTATCAAGCTCGATGTTATCGAACCGGGGGCTACAACAACCCACAAGCAGATGTAACGTTGGCCGACCTCAAGGTGCTCCTGCGATCTCTGTAGACTTCTCAAACTCGCTAACTCTAGTCACAAGCCAGGCATAGAAGAAGCGCCCCCGTTCTGCACGGAGGCGCTCTTGTGTTGTCGATCTCCCTCCTAGAACGGGATGTCGTCGGACTCTTCCGGCTCGTCCTGAGCCGGGGGTTCGTCGGTCGCCGGCGGCACGGCGACGTCGGTTTTCTTGCCCAGGAGCTGCACGTCCCGGGCGACCACTTCGGTGGTGAACCGTTTCACGCCGTCGCGGTCCGTCCAGTCGCGGGTGCGGAGGGACCCCTCGACGTAGATCTGCGCGCCCTTGCGCGCGTACTCGCCGAGGAACTTGGCGCCGTTGCCGAAGACGACCACGCGGTGCCACTCGGTGTGCTCGCGCTGGTCGCCGGAGTCCCGGTCCTTCCAGCGGCGCGTGGTTGCGAGACGCGCGTTGACGACGGGCGTCCCCTTGGGCGTGTAGCGCATTTCGGGGTCGTGGCCGAGGTGGCCGAGTAGGGTGACTCGATTGACGCTGGGCACGGATGCCTCCTTTCGTTCGGTCAGGTTCGTAGGCAGTTGCTTGTCAGTTCCCGATCGTGACGCGGTCCATGAGGAGTGCCTCTTCGAGGCCGTAGACCCCGTCGTGCGCGCCGCACGACTCGCAGGGGTACGCGCGGGCGTCGGGCTCGACGCCGCCGTACTGGATCTCGCCACAGGCGAGACAGATTCCGTTGTAGTCGTCGAAGTCCTCGGCGGACACGACGAAGACCTGCGCGGACACGGATCCTCCTTTCTCGGAGCCCGGCTCCGACACGACGGACGTTGACTGCGAAGCGCTATGCGAGCAGCGCACGGATCTCCTCGTCGGAGAGCGAGTCCGGCTGCGCGCCGGGCTCGAGGTGGATTTCCTTGAGGTACATCCGGCGCCGGAGGCGGCCGTAGAAGTCGCGCAGGCACTTCGTGCCCGCCTCGTCGCCATCCAGCATGAGCGCCAGGCGATCGGTGGCCGATTGGAGCAGCTCCTCGTGGTGGTCCGAGAGCGACGAGCCCATGAGCGCGACCACGTTGGGGAAGCCGGCCTGGTGCACCTTCATGGCGTCGAAGAAGCCCTCGACGACGACGAGCCCCGCGCCCGCGTGCTCGCGCGCACGGTGCAGGTTCCAGAGCACCCGGCTCTTCTCGAATCCCGCGGGAAGCTTGTACTTCCCTTCCTTAGCGAGTTCATCGTCGATGGCGCGGCCGGCGTAGGCGACGAGCTCGCCCCGCTCGTTGTGGATTGGGATCGCGACGCGGCCCTTCATGAGGCCGCGCGAGCAGTAGCCGACGCCGAACGTCTTCACCGACGCGATCGTGAGGCCGCGACTCCAGAGGTACGCGTGGTCGTAGTCCAGCGTCTTCAGAGGAGACGGCAGCGGGGGGTTGATCGGCTCTTCCGTGGTGTCGGCCGAAGCTGGCGGTGAGGGCGCCGGAGCCCGATTTCCGGACGTGGAATCGGTCGGACGAGGGGACGATCGTCGCTCCTGGGGCTTCCTAGGCCCTTCGTTTTCCGACTCGGAGCGGTCGAAGGCGAGGTTGAACCAAGATGCGAGCTTTTCAGCGGCTTCTCGGATCTCGCAGTTCTCGGCCTTCGCGACGAGGTCGAGGACGTTGCCACCGCCGCAGCCGCCGAAGCAGTTCCAGATGTTCCGGCTCGTGTCGACGTGGAAGCTGTTCCCCGACCGGCCGCCGTGAATCGGACAGGACCCGACGAGTTTGCCGCCGGGCTTCTCGCGCAGCTCGTCGAGGAACCCGAGACGAGCGAGCGCATCGCGAATCGGCACTTGTGCCTTGATCGCTTTGAAGTCGAGCCATCGCGCAGGCATGCCTCCTCCCGTGGCGAAGCCACACGAGCGCCTCGAAGCGCTCGCAAGACGAATGTCCGTTGTTCTAGGGGTTGAAAGGAACGGTAAGGTCACCCTAACGGCGGGCGTCCTATTGTCAAGAAGTGCGGGCGGCGTAAAGTGAAGCTTCAGCCGCAGGCCAGGAGGGGGCCCTCT
>CAZPJJ010000116.1:0-10512 GCA_964586535.1 uncultured Acidobacteriota bacterium
AGTCCGACGATGGTGAGCACGGTAATGGGCAGGAACGCGGCGAGGGGAGGGCTCAGCACTCCCTCGCGTCCGAGCGAGGTCGTCACCGCCCAAACAGCCCAGAAAGCGAAGGTCACTAGGAGGGAGATTCCGAAGCCGTAGAGGGAGCCCTTACGGGACCAGCCAGAGACCACGAGCGGAATGCCCGTGAGAAGAAGGGCCACCGAGATCGCGGGCGTCACGAACTTCTGCAGCAGGCTGACTCGCAACGCAGAGGCGTCATAGCCCGCGCGGCTCATGCGCTGAACGTGAGCCCAGAGATCGCGGATCGGGAGTTGATCCGCGAGGGCGCGTCCTAAGATGAGCTGATCGCGATTCGCGCCGAAGAGTTCCGGAGCTTCGCGAGCTTCGGAAGCGGTTCGATCGAAGCGCTCGAAGAGCCCGCTCTCGTCCGTCGAATAGAAGCGTCTCCAGCCGCTCTCGAAAATCCACCGGCCCGACTCGAGAACCGCCTCGGACGCCTCGTAGCGCTCCAGGAGACGCCCAGCGTCCAGGTCGATGCGGAACACTCCAGGAGCCAGGACGGCGTTGCGCCGGGCATCCCAATCGAGATAGGCCCAGAGTCTGCCGTCCTCGCCGACGATCCAGCGGCGACCTGTGTCCATCATTCCCGCGGTGGCACGGCCACGGAGGTGATCGAGGATCGTTTTCGCTTCGCGCGATGCTGCGGGGATGATCGTCTCCTGTGCGAACCCGTAGAGGCCGCAGAACAGCGCTGTGGCGACGAGGATTGGCGCGGCGATGCGAGCCGGCCCGACTCCACACGCTTTCAGCGCCGTGATCTCACCCGATCGCGCGAGGGCGGAGAGGCTGATTCCGGCAGCCGCGAGCGCGGAGATGGGGAGGATCATCGCGAGCTGTTCGGGAAGGGAGTAGGCCAGAAAGGCCATCACCTCGGACCAGGGAAAGGTCGTGAACGACTCGTCGAGTTGAGCGACCGCGCGGCGAAATTCGAGCCCAGCAACGATGGCGAAAAGCACCACGAGAACCGCCCCGAGCATGCGAAGGTACGCTCCGCCCAGGTAGCGATCGACACGGGTGAAGACGATGGGGCGCGTCCCGGCGCGGGGAGACGAGGCGGGTCTCCGCGGATCAACGGGCTCGAGGCGGGCGGGGCGCCGCGCTCCACTCCGTGGGCGGAAGACCTTCCCGAGAAGTTGGGAGAGCCAGGTGACTCTGTGTTCATCCGGGGGGCGCATCGACCAGAGCAGGCTGCCCCAGACGAACGCGACGGCGTTGGCCAGCCAGAGTCCGATCCATGGCGAGGCTTTCTCTTCGTTCGCGAGGCCGAGGCCGGTCACGTAGAGGAAAGAAAACGCGACGATGACGAGGATCCCTTGCGTGAGCCCCGCGAAGCGGCCGCCGCGCTGAGAGCGAAACGCGAGGGGGAACGCCGCCCATGTGAGCACCAGGATCGCGATCGGGAGCGCCATGCGTCGATGCCATTCGACGCGTGCTTTGTGAAGCCGCTTCTCCGCGGCGGCAACGAGTCCAGGACGCGAGGTCTGCAGGCTTTCGAGCGTCAATCGCTGAATCTCGTTCCAGAGTTCCAGGCCGACGAAGTCCTGCGCGTCCCAACGTGTCGCCTCCGTGCTCACGCGAAAGGCGGGATCCGGAGGGAACGAGATCGTGTAATGCGGGAATCTCGTGACATTGGGCGTCTCTGGGCGTGTGGGATTCCACACGTGTCGTTCGCCATCGTCGAGGCGCAAGTAGATCCGCCCGGACTCGCGGTCGAAATCCGCTTGACCGCGACGACTGAGAATGAGAGTCGCCAGGTCTCCGCGAGGCGCTTCGCGGTAGAGGACGATGCCTTCGAATACGCGGCCGTCGGGAGATTCGACGGCCCGCGAGGCGTAGAGCACCGAGTCGGAAAGGCGCTGATAGAAGACTCCCGGATCGATTTCGCGCCCGAGGTCCCGGGCGCGGATGACCTCGCGTACCAGAGCCGACCGGTGTTGCTGGCCCTTGGGCTGCACGACATGCGCGAGCAACGCCGAACCGAATGCTCCGACGAGGGCAAGAACGAGAACGGGCTTGAAGACTCGGGCTCGCGAGATGCCGGCGGCCCGGAGCGCGACGAGCTCATGCTGGACCGAGAGACGGCCGACGACGACAAGAATCGCGACCACGGCTGCCATCGGCATCGTCGTCAGCAGAATCTCGGGCATCTCGACAAGGACGAAGCCGATGACGAGGCCGAACGGAACCCGCTTCTCGATGGTCTGGCGTGCGAGCGTGAAGAGGAAGTTCAGCAAAAAGACGACGGTAAAAGCCGCCAGAGCGAGCGCGTAGGCGCCTTGGAGTTGTCGCGAGAGGTATCGGTCGAGGCGACTCCAGAGGCGGCGCATGCGCAGGAATCTCTCCAACTACGGGCGGTCATCCGAAGACGCTTACGGTAACCCTCGAAGCAGAGCGGTGGCAACAACTTCGGGCGCATCCGGGATCTCATGCGAGAACGGGCCCGGGGAAGGCAGCATGGGTGAGATCGGGGTGCGTTTCGCTTCGATTCTTAGGGTCCGATAATGAAGATTATGTCAAAAACAAAGCGTCGTCACCGGGCACCTTGGGTCAATGCTCGTCAGGGGCCGATCCCGATGCGATCTGTGCTTTCAGCTCCTGCACGATCCCCTCGAGAGTCTCGAGGAGTTCTCGGGGCTCGACGCTCTCCCGATCAAATCGAAGGCTCAGCGAGAATCCGCGATTCTCGGGTCGGTACTGGAACGTGTACGGGCGAACCGAGGTGCCGGCTTCGACTCCCGGACGCTTGCGCTGCCGAACTTGGTCACGCGTCAGCCCGTGGTCTGCGATATCGCGGATCAGCGCGAGCATCGACTCTTCGTCTGTTTGGCGAACGATCTCCATGAGAGTCGACTTGGTCGTGATGTCGGCGCGCCGACATGCTTCCTTGACGCTCGTCGGCATGCGGTTGAGGCTGAGGAGTTCGGTGATGCTAGGCCGCGACCGCCCGAGACGGCGCGCGATCTGCTCATGCGTGTACTCGAATTCGTCGACGAGTCGCTCGACTGCTTCCGCTTCTTCGAAGATCGACAGATCGCGCCGTTGGAGATTCTCGATGAGGCTGATCTCCAGACAGCCGCGGTCGTCCACGTCGAGTTCCACGCACGGAACTATGGTCAGCCCTACGCTTTGAGCCGCGCGGAATCGTCTCTCGCCGGCGATGATCTCAAAAGTCCCGTCCGCGGCGGGCCGGACGAGGATGGGCTCCAAAATCCCCCGCTCCCGGATCGACTCCGCGAGCTCCTCGATACCTGTCATCTCGCGCCGGGGCTGTGTTGGGTTCGGGCGAATTCTCTCGATCTCGATCATTCGGCCCACGGTGGCTGGACGATTGGAGGTGATGTGTTCGACGAAATGGGAGTCAGCCCTCATCCGCCGGTTGTCGGGCAGACCTCGCATTTTGCTAGACACGATCCAGGACCTCCTCGGAGAGCCGGTAGTACTCCTCAGCTCCCTTCGATGTCGGTGCGAAGGTGAAAATCGACTGCTTGTAGGCCGGCGACTCCTCGAGCCTCACGTTCTTGCTAATCCTCGTCTCGAAGACCTTGTCGCCGAAGACCTTGCAGATCTGCTGCTCGATATCTCTCGCGAGGATCGTTCGCCGATCGTGGATCGTGACGACGACACCGAGGAACTGCAGCTCGGGGTTTGCGCGGAGACGGATCTTCTCGAAGGTCTCCAGGAGGTCGTCTGTTCCCTCGAGCGCGTAATACGAAGACTGAATCGGCACGAGCAGATGCGTCGCCGCGACCATGGCGTTGACGGTCAGCATGCCCAATGTTGGCGGCGTGTCGATGACGATGTAGTCGTACGCGTCCAGAACGGGCGCGAGCCGGTCCTTTAATCGGAAATGGGCATCGAGCTGTCCAGCGAGGGCCGGTTCGACTTTCGCCAGAGTCAGCCGCGCGGGCGCGAGACTCAGGTTGGGGACGTTGGTCGGAACCACGACCGACGCGATCTGCGTGTCCTCTTTGACGAGGACCTCGTACATCGTGAGCTGCTCGGCGCTCGCGTGATCGGTGTAAGTGAGTGTCGCGTTGCCCTGCGGATCGAGATCGACGAGAAGCGTTCTGTAGCCCTTGTGAGCGAGCGCGGCCGCGAGATTGATACTGGTTGTCGTCTTACCGACACCACCCTTTTGATTCGTGATGGCAATGACCATCCAGACCTCTGGGGAAAGTTAGGCGAAAGTTCTGCCAAACATCCGCGCGAATTATAAGCCGCCCTCCCGGGCCGGAGGCACGATCGTGCGCCAGATTCGCCGGAAGAAACGGGATCAGATCTCGTACTCGCCGAGTTCCGTTCGATCGAGACCCTCGAGCCACGCGCGGTACCGCTTGCTGTCCTGATACCCGTCGGTGATGTCGATGTTCTCGGCATCCTTGATGACGCGCTCGGTGGCGAAGATCGGCGCTTCGAAACGCAACGCGAGGGCGATCGCGTCGGAGGGGCGCGCATCGATCGAGCGATTCCCTCCGGCGGATGTGATCTCGATGACGGCGTGGAAGGTGCTTTCTTCCAGGTGCGTGATCACGACCCGCTCGACGCGTGCATCGAGCGCGCGCAGCGTGTCTCGGAAGAGATCGTGCGTCATCGGCCTCGGACTCGTCACGTGTTCGAGCTCGAGCGAGATTGCGTACGCCTCGTGAATGCCGATCCAGAGCGGCAGCATGGCGTCCGTCTTCGGATCCCGCAGCACGAGGAGCGGGACGTTGGTGAACGGATCGCGCATGAGGCCCTGAATCCGCATTTCGACCTGCATGCCAGCCTCCGCGCGCGCCTCGGGGCACCGCGCCGCCTTGGGGACGATACGCTCCGGCCGTGCGGCGCGTCAAGACGCGCGGGCGGCTTCGGATGAGTCTGAATCCGCGGAATTCTCTGCCATATCGGGGAGCACCGAGCCGGCTCGCCCCACCCAGTCGCCTCGAAAGCTGTTGGGACCCGCCCCAACCAGACGCACGACGACCTCATCGCCCCGTTCGACTGGTACGGGTGCGTGAAAATTCACGACCTGGTTGCCGGGAGTCCGGCCCGCCCACTCTCCCGGATCCTTGCGGCTCCGGGCGTCGATGACGACCACCTCCGTGCGGCCGACGCGAGCGAGGTTGCGTTGCAGCTGAATCTCGCGCTGGAGCGTCTGCACTTCGGCTAGACGAGCGGACTTTCGCTCGTCCGGGACGTCGTCGACCATCATTGCGGCCATCGTTCCTGGGCGTGGTGAGAAGACAAAAGAGTACATCTGATCGAAACCGACCTCTCGGATCAACGAGAGCGTCTCTGCGTGATCTTCTTCGGTTTCGCCGGGAAAGCCGACGATGATGTCCGTCGAGAGCACGACGTCTGGGATGGCGGACCGCAACTCCGCGATCTTGTCGAGATATTTCGCCCGGTCGTATCCGCGTCGCATGAGCTTGAGGATACGGCTCGATCCGCTCTGGACCGGAAGATGAAGCGATGGACAGACCTCGGGTGTCTCGGCCATCGCGCGCACGATCTCGCTCGAGAAGTGCAAGGGGTGCGATGTCGTGAAGCGAACGCGGCGAATCCCCGGTACGCGTCCCACCGCGCGAAGCAAATGATCGAAGGTCGCCTTGGTGTGCGGGTCACGCCAAGCGTTGACGTTCTGCCCCAACACTTCGATCTCCCGGTATCCCTGGGAGGCGAGTTCGAGACATTCGCGCAGGATTTCATCGAGCGTCCGGCTGATCTCTCGTCCGCGCGTCGTGGGGACGATGCAATAAGTGCACGTCTTGTTGCATCCCTCCATGATCGTGACGTAGGCCTTGACGCGGTGCGGATCGCGGGTCGGCGTCTTGCCGTTCGAGAAGAGGTCTTCCTGATAGAGCGTGGTGTCCACCACACCCCGCTCGGACTGGAGCCGGCCGAGGAGTTCCGGGAGCCGTGAGGATGCACGCGGTCCGAAAACGAGGTCGACGATCGGAGCGCGGTCCCGAATTTCCGTTCCGGACATCTGTCCGACGCATCCCGCGACGCCAATGATCATCCCGGGATTCTGCGCTTTCGCCGGCCGGAGCCGGTGCAGGTACTGGTAGATCTTCTCCTCGGCCTTTTCGCGAATCGCACACGTATTGAGCAACACGAGATCCGCCGCTTCCGGCTTCTCGGCGCGCGCGTAGCCGAGTCCCTCGAGCGTCCCCGACATCTTCTCGGAGTCGTGTTCGTTCATCTGACAGCCCCAGGTTTCGATCCAATAGCTTCGCAGCATCGTTCACCTTCGAACGGCCGATACGACCGCGGGAGGGATTATCGGGTGCGTGGGACGTCTCGCCAATTCCGCTTTTGGGCGAGGCTGCAGCGCGGCGACTCCCCCGCCCGTCTCTCGTCCCCAGGAGGTCGAGTGGGTTCCTCGAGGATCTGCTCGATCATCGTCGCTCGCTCAGCGACGGGCCCGGCGGCAGGAGAAGAAAAAGAGCCGGCGCTTTTGAACGCGTCGGCTCTTTTTCTGCACGTCTAACCGTGTCAGGCGCCTTCGATGAGCGATCACGGCGAGGGGTTCGAAGTCTCCGCGATTGACGTATCGAGTGGAGCGGCCAGCGCATCGGAATCGTCCACTTCGAAGTCGTCGGAATCTCCGGGATTGAGCAGCTCCCGAAGTTCCTTTCCGGGCTTGAAGTAAGGCACCGCCTTGCCTGGCACTTCGACTTTCGTTCCGGTCTTGGGATTGCGCCCCTGTCGTGGCCGCCGTTTGCGCAGCCTGAACGAGCCGAATCCCCTCAACTCGACCTTCTCGCCGCGATTCAAGGCGTCGACGATCGAATCGAGAACGGTCTTGACGACCTGCTCGGCCTCCGTCTTGGAGATCACGGCAGCCGTGGCAACCTTCTCGACCAGATCCGCTTTGGTCATGACGGCTCCGACGTCTCGTCGACTTCGCTCTCGGGATTCTCTTCGGCCTGACGGGCCGCGGCGCGGGAGCGGAGCGCGGAGAGATCGCCGGCGACGTCACCCAGGGTGATCGAGGAGCGGGATTCTTCGCTGGCACGATCCGACTGGTAGCTTTCGAGATCGCGCTCACCGAGCTCATCGGCCGCAGCCTTGATCGAAAGACCGATCTTGCGGTCTTCGGGCTCGGTGCGGATGATCTTGACGCGCACGCTCTGGCCCACCTCGAAGCGATCGGCGGGTTTTTCGATACGCTCGTGCGTCATCTCGGAGACGTGGACGAGACCCTCGACGCCGTCGGTGAGTTCGACGAAAGCGCCGAAGTCGGTGAGGCGCATCACCTTGCCTTCGAGGATGTCGCCGACCCGGTAGCGTTTGAAGAACTCTTCCCAGATGTCGGGCTGAAGATCCTTGATGCTCAGGCTGAGGCGCTGGTTGTCGGAATCGATGCGCAGAATCTTGGCTTCGACTTCCTGGCCCTTGCGCAGGATCTCGGCGGGGTGCTTGATCCGGCGATTCCAGGTCAGATCCGAAATGTGAACGAGTCCGTCGACACCTTCTTCGACTTCGATGAAGGCACCGAAGTCGGCGATGTTGCGCACGACACCCTGGATGATGTCGCCTTCACGGTACTTGTCCTGGATGACGGACCACGGATTCGGCGTGGTCTGTTTCAGGCCCAGCGAAAGCCGGCGGTTTTCTTCGTCGACCTCGAGGACGACCGCTTCGATGTCGCCGCCGACTTCGAGAACCTTCGAAGGGTGCTTCACCCGCTTCGTCCACGACATCTCGCTCACGTGGATGAGACCCTCGATGCCTTCTTCGAGTTCGACGAAGGCGCCATAGTCGGTCAGGCTGACGACCTTGCCCTTGATGCGGGAAAGCAGCGGGTACTTTTCGCCGGCGTTGGCCCAGGGATCTTCCTTGAGTTGACGCATACCGAGGCTGACGCGCTCTTTCTCGCGATCGAACTTCAGCACGAGGACGTCGACTTCTTGGCCGATCGTGACGACTTCGCTCGGGTGGTTCACGCGGCTCCACGACATGTCGGTCACATGGAGCAGGCCGTCGATACCGCCGAGATCGACGAAGGCGCCGTATTCCGTGATGTTCTTCACCACGCCCGTCACGCGCGTGCCCTCTTCGAGGGTCTCGAGCGTCACCTTCTTCTTTTCCGCGTTCTCCTCTTCGAGAACATGCTTGCGCGAGACGACGATGTTGCCGCGGCGGCGATTCATCTTGATGACGCGGACGCGAACTTCCTCGTCGCGGAAGGCCTCGAGATTACGCACCGGGCGAACGTCGACGAGGGAGCCGGGCAGGAATGCCCGCGCGCCGATATCGACCGCGAGACCGCCCTTGATCCGGTCGATGACGCGCCCGACGAGAACGTCGCCGTTCTTGTACGCAGCCTCGACGCGCTCCCAGACTTTGATTCGTTGCGCCTTCTCCATCGAGAGCGGGATGTAGTCCTCGTCTTCTTCCAAGGACTCGATCACGGCCTCGAGACGTTGACCGGGAACGACCTCGGCTCCCGATTCTCCGGCGCGCCGGAATTCAGCCCGCGGTACAGCCCCTTCTTTCTTGTAGCCGATATCGACCAGAACGAAGTCTGGGAGGACCTTGACGACGGTTCCCTGCACGACGGCGCCGGGCTGGACCTCTGCGCCCCGCCCGTACTTCTCGAGCATCGCGGCGTAGTCGAGACCCTCGTCTCCTCCGCCCGCGTCCGCGCCGTACATCGACTCGATCTGGCTCTCGTTCATCTGCATGTTCTCGGAACCTCCGCTCACGGCGAGCCTGTGGATTGAACGCGGCGCGCCTCGCGCGGCTGACGCGAAACGAGGGCGCACCGACGCCCGACCCGCCGTCCGGCCGCGCAAAGCGCGACTCGGCAGCGCGGGAAGAGTGACTCTCTATCCCGGCCGTAAGCGCACATGCTAGGCACAGCGCGAGAGGCGGTCAAGTTCTTTTCGTTCGGCGCTTTGGGGTCTGTCGCGGTCTGGGACTCCCCGACCCGGGCGGAGCATCCCGGACGCGGCGGCGGGCGGGCTTCGTCGACTTTCGCTTCTCGGGGCCCCCGCCCTTCCGAACCTCGGCCTTTCTGTCGAGCCCGCGAAGAGCCCGGTCGATCTTGAACAACTCCAACGGAGTGAGCGGCCGAACCTCGCCGACCCGCATCTTCCCGAGCACCAGGGGGCCGATCGCGATGCGCCGGAGTCGTCGCACCGGGTGCCCGATGCGCTCGAACATGCGCTTGATCTGGTTCTGTTTGCCCTCGACGAGCGTGACCCGGACCCAGGAGGTTGGCTCGCTCGCCCTCTCGATCTCGATCCCCGCGGGAGCGGTGCGGACGCCCGGTTCGAGGTGGATGCCGCGCCGGAGCTTCTCCAGAACGGGTTCCGTCGGGGACCCCTTGACCTTCACCCGATAGAGCTTCGGGAGATGGTGTTTGGGATGCATGATGCGTTGGGCCCAATCCCCATCGTCAGTGAAGAGAAGGAGCCCGTCGGCATCCCAGTCGAGCCGTCCGACCGGGTACACGCGCGTCTTGATTCGGGCGCGCTGGAGGAGATCGCGAACGGTTGGCCGGCCTTCGGGATCATCGAGCGTCGTCAGCATGTCGCGCGGCTTGAAGGCCGCGAAATAGGAGCGGTCCCTGGTTTCGGGCCGGAGGAGTTTTCCGTTGACGCGGATGTGATCCCGTTCGGGATCGGCTTGGACGCCGGGTTCTCTGGTCACCTCGCCGTTGACGCTGACGCGCCCCTCGCGCATCAGTTGCTCGGCGGCTCGTCTGGAGGCCAAGCCCGCGCGGGCGATGATCTTGTGAACACGTTCGAGTGGGGCCATCAAGAATCCTCGCGGAGGGGGCGCGCGGACGCTGCGAGAGTGGAGCGGTCGGTGTCGTCCCCTCCCCCCGGCTCTGCCGAGGAAGCCGGGCCGTCCCCGGAGGACGCCTCGTCCCGGGAAGACCGGGAAAGGTTGCCGGACGCAGCTTCGGCGTCTTCTCCGCCGTCCTCCTCGCCGCTGAAATCGTCTCCGTCGATGTCGTCCTCGTCGAGCGGAATCACACCTTCATCGTGGCGCTCCGTCACCGGAAAGAGACGTCCTTGTGCTGGAACGACCTGAGTGCCGTAGCCCTCGACCGGCGGCAGATCTTCGAGGCTGTCCAGGCCGAAGTGGACGAGGAACTCGCGAGTCGTTCCGTAGAGGATCGGGCGGCCGACGACACGCTTGCGTCCGACGATTCGAACGAGCTTGCGCTCGAGCAGCACCTTGAGCGCGTAGGTGGAATCGGTGCCGCGAATCTCTTGAATCTCGGGAGCCGTGATCGGCTGCGCATACGCGACGATCGCGAGGACGTCGAGCGTCGCCGGCGTCAGCCGCTTCTGATTGCGGAAGCGGAAGAGCGCGCGCAACGGAGCCGCGAGCTCCGGGCGTGTGACCAGCCGATATCCGCCTGCGATCTTCTCGAGCGTCAATCCCCGGTCCGGCCCCCGCATTGCCCGGCCCAAACGATCGAGGCTGGCCTCGATCGCCGTCGCCGAG
>CAZPJJ010000117.1:0-10490 GCA_964586535.1 uncultured Acidobacteriota bacterium
AGAGGGACAGGCGACTTAGGGTGCCTGTCCCCCTAAGTCGACTGTCCCCGTATCTGCGGTGATTTCCGTTAGTCGTCGACGGCGGTGCCGAGGGGGAGGGCGCGGGCAGCATCGGTGACGGCGTTGATCTTGGAGGCGTAGCTCGTCTGGTTGGCGATGTCTTCGTCGGTGACGAAGTGCATGTCGAGCAGGCCTGCGGGAGTCTCGTGGCCGGTGCGAAGGAAATTCATCTCGGCGAGGCAGCGGCTCCAGCCGTCGAGCCAGAGGCGCAGATCCTCGGCCTGCGCCTCGGTGCCGCGCACGTGGACGAGCACGTCGATGTCGCTGCCGGGTCCGGCGGTGGCGTTCTTGGTGCTGCCGAAGACGTAGAACCCGACGACGCCGTAGCGCTCGGGATCGAGCTTCGCCGCGATGCGCTCGGCCATGCGCAGGCGCCAGCGCCAGTGGTTCTCGTGCATCGTCGGTTGCTGCCGCTTGGACTTGGTCGCCGGCGCCGACTCGATGAACTTCACCGGCGGCGCCAGGAACGCCACGGCTTCGTCCTCATCGCCGTCGAGCAGCACGCGCATGACGAGTCCGCCGGTAGTCGCCGGCACGTCGATGACCTGGACCACGTCGTCGAGGTCGGAGAGGTCGGGGAGCAGTTCGGCGAGGACATTCTCCGCGTGCACGAAGAACGACTCGTTGAACATCGCGCCCTGGTCGTCCGGATAGAGCGGCAGGTAGCGGATGTTGGCCTCGACGAGATCCTGGAAGAAGTGCGTGCCGAAGGAGAGGTCCGGGACGTACGAGCCCTTCTGCCGCGCGATCTCGATGAGCATGGCCGTGTTGTTGATGTCGCTGTAGGTGACGCTCACTCCGAGGCGGATGTCGCCTCGGCTGCCCCAGCGGCCCGGGCCCATGAGCACGAACTGCCGCTTCGGCAGGATCGCGTTGAGGCGCCCCACGGCGCGCCCGACGAGCCGCAGCCGGTCGAGATCCTGGATCTTCGCGTAGGCGTCCGGATCGACGTGCACGATGTGCGTGATGTCGGGCACGCGCCCGTTCGAAATGTACTTGTTCGCCGAGAACACGATCTTGTCCGGCGGAATGTCGTTCGGGATCGGCGAGCGGACGCTCTCCTCGCCATGGCTCTGCGGGCGGCACTGCAGCAAGTAGAAATCCTTGCCGTCCGACGCGAACTCGATGTCGACCGGCGTGCCGAGCTTCTCGCGCAGCACGCGCAGCAACGCCGAGATCTGCTGCACGAAGGGCGTGTCCTCGACGAGTCCGTCGAAGGTCGCCACGAGTTCGTTGGTGCCGCCGTCCATCAAGAACTTGGGCAGCCGCCGCAGCCGTCCGTCTTCGTAGAGCGAAAGCACGTGCTCGATCCCGGGGATCTCGTGCGTCCACTCGCGGAAAAGCTCGCGGGCGTTGATCGTCTCGAAGCAGTTGCGCTCGAGGTTGAGCACGTCGATCCACTGCGGGGCGTAGCGCAGCACCTCGTCGGGCGTCGTGTTCGCCTTCAGGCCGGGCTGGCCGGGCGCGACGAGCACCGGATAGTCGTTGCTCGTGCGGTCGACCGCGCGCGAGCCGAGTCCGGGCACCATGCGCAGCAGGCCGTCCTCGCGCTTGATGCGCGGCGACCAGCGGAACTCGTTGTTGCTGAAAGCCACGCCGGCGAAGGTCGGCATGAAGTAGGGGCCGATCTTCGTGCCCACGACTTCCTGGATCATGATCGCCATCTCCTCGTGGACGTCGAGGAGGCCGCGTTCGGCACGATATTCGATCGGATCGGGCGAGAAGATCGACGAATACACCTCGGCGATCGCGTCCAAGAGCGCCGCGAGGCGTTCTTTCTTGCTGCCCTGGTTCGCGAGGAAGAGGCTCTTGTACTTGCCCGAGAATGCCGATCCCGTGCGGTCCTCGAGCAGCGACGACGAACGCACGATGATCGGCATGTCGTGCAGGTCGTCGAGCACGTGCGAGAGTCCCTGCACGATCTCGGGCGGGAAGTGCGAGTTCTTGAACACCTGCACCACATGCGGGTAGTCCTGCCGGATCTGGTCGATGTGCAGGTACTTGCGCGAGAAGAGATCCTCGAGATTGTTGTAGTGCACGAACTGCAGCAGCGCGTCGGACGTGATGTACCAGGTCTTCGGCACCTTGATGTCGCCGAGCAGCGCCGCGAACTCGTCCGACTTGCGCACCACGTTGATCGCGAGAAAGAGCCCCGCGCTCTTGCCGCCCAGCTTTCCGTGGCTTTTCGGCGGGAAGATGATGTGACGCAGCAGGTCGTAGAAATCCGAGATGCTGACGAAATTCTTCGCGACGTTGATGAACCCGAGATCCTCGGTGAAGATGCGCCGCACGAGCGAAGCGCGCAGGCTCTTGCGCACCGGCGGCGGCAGCTCGCTCTCGTTGATCGAGATGTGCTCGAAGCGCTCGACCGCGCCGATGATCTCGGCGAGCGAACTCTCCATGCTCTCGAGCGTGTTGACGATGAAGCCCGCTTTGTCTTCTTTGATCCAGCGCTGCAGGAGGCTCATGATCTCCTGGTCGCTGAGGTGGTGCGCCGCGATGTTGAACGTCTGATTCGACAGTTGGTGCAGTACGCCCAGGTCGTGCTTGTGGATCGGCCGATTGTCGTCGAGAAACCCTCCCGAGCCCGAGCGTTCGTCCGGCGAGAAGCGCGCGAGCAGGCGCCGCGCGGCCTCGACTCCCGACCAGCAGAGATGATTGATCATCTTGCGCGAGAGCCGCAGCAGCAGGTGGTGATCGGTGCGCCGCAGGAACTCGAGGATCACCCACCACTCCGGCCGCGTCGTCTTCTCGGTGGCGACGGTCGTCGATTCCCAGCTCTCGAGCGCGCGCGAGAGCGTCCGATGCGCGAGGAGGTAGCCCAGGCGCTCCGCGATGGTCGTCATCAGCCGCCGCTCCTCCTTGAGGAAGGGGCCCTCGTCGGCGGCGGGCATCTGCTGCGAGTAATAGACGCAGACCTTGCCGATCACCTCGCCGTGCGCGCGGATCGACGCGGAGAGCTCCCATGGCGTCTCGCGGAAGTGGCGCGGCGTGTACGAACGATCTTCGATCATGATCTTCGCTTGGCAGACGTCGGGGTACTGGAAGCCGGGGGGGATCGCTTCGACGATCTCGTGCAAGACGTCGTCGAGCGGCACCTCCGGCTGCGAGATGAGCTCGTCGACGGTATAGAGGCAGTTGAGCTCTTTCGCGCGCTCCAGGAGCGAGGCGAGGATCTTCTCGATCGGCTTTCCCGGTGTAGGCATCAGTCTATCCTCGCGGTGAGATTCTCACGTGGACCGCTCCACGACCGCGCGGCGTTCCCGGCCGTCGACGGCGAGCGTCAAGGGCGGTGCGACGCGCACGTGGCGCACGAACTCCGTCTCGCGAACGACCGGCAGCGTGGCGAGCCAGTCCCAGTCGATGCGTCCCGCGCCGTCGTGCCGCACCATCATGTAGGCGATGCGGAACGACGAGACGTTGTGGAAGAAATGCGACGCTTGGCTCAGCTCGACGTTCATCTGCGGCAGCGTGGCCTCGACGATCCCCCGCGCGCCCGAGATCTGCGCCCACGTCGCGGGGATGCCGAGCCACGGGTCCGACGAGCCCCAGCGCCCGAAGCCGATCAGCAGGTAGGGGCGGGCCTCGTCGACGAGCGCCTCGTTGATGCCCGCGATCTCCTGCGCGATGCGCTTCGTGTGCTTCGACTCGAAGGCCTCCGGCCGCACGTAGACGACGTCCTCGAGGCCCTCCCAGGTGCCGTTGCCGAGCGCGAGCTCCGACGCGACGACCGCCCGGTCTCCGGTGAGGCGCTCGGCGGTCACAGACGCGCCCTCGAGGTCGACCACCATCGGTCGCACCTGCAAGAAGCCCAGGCGCGTGCGCTCCTCCCCCCGCGCCGGCAGCGTCGCCGCGAACTCGATCTCGACGGGGTTGCCGAGCTCCGCTTCGCACGCGGCGAGCAGCTCGCGCAGTACGTCGTTGACGGGCACCGTGCGCAGCTTCAAGAGCGGCGCGAAATCGACGACGCGCGGCCCGGTGAGACTGACGCCGGGCACGATGCGATCCGAGGCGCCGTCGTAAGTCGAGGCGATGTGGCGCAGCGTCCCGTCGCGTTCGGCGTCCCCGAGGTCGCCTTGCACGAGGAACTCGGCCTCGTGCGTGGGATCGTAGAGCGAGAGCTTGCCCATGTTGATCGCGAAGAACGTCGACTGCGTCTCCGAGAGCATGGCGCGCGCGCTGGCGAAGGGCGGCCCGAGCTTGGGGGAGGCGGGGGGGTAACTCCAGGCGACGCCGCCGTCGACGATGTGCGCGCCGAGGCCCAGCGCGAGGGTGATCACGCCGTGCTCGGGCTTGGCCCGCAGCCCCGGATAGAAGTCGTACGAGCGCGCGACGCCCGAGAGCTCGGGGTAGAAGCGTCCGTCGTGACGCCGGCCGACGACCTCCTGGACGATCACGGCCATCGACTCGGCGTCGGGGTCGGCGCCGCCCGCGCGCAGCGCCGCGCGCGCCGCGCGGAAGAACACCGACGCGTAGACGAGTTTCACCGCCTCGACCAGTTCGCGGAAGCGCTGGTCGGGTTCGGGGTGGGCGTTGGGGATCATCTTCGTCGCGAACACGCCCGCGAAAGGACGGTCGAGCGCGTCCTCGAGCAGGCTCGACGAGCGCACGGCGAGGGGCGCGTGCATTTCGTCGCAGAGGGCGCGCAGGTGGCCCACGAGCATCACGGGGAGCTCGGCCCTGAGGCACGCGGCGACGATCTCGCCGTCGCTCGCGCCCTCGCGGGCTCGCTCACGCAGGCCGTTTTGCGCCGCGAACTCGTCGAAGTGTTCCGTGCCGATGACGGTCATGCTCGGGATCGAGATGTCGATCGAGGGATGCGCGCCCGGCGGGAAACGCTCGGCGAGCAGGCGCTCCATGCGCACCAAGTTCGCGGCTTTGCCGCCGATCGAGCCGCCGCCGATGCGCGTGGCGCGCGAGCCGGCGACGAAGGCGCCGCGCTCGAAGGGGGGAATCGCCGGCGAGTTGGCGTGCTGGTCTGGCACGACCGAGCGCTCCGCCGCGATCGAGAAGAAGGAGCCGGGGAACGCCCCCGGCTCCTTCGAAATCGCGTGTGAGGATTATACCCAGCCGCGGTCGCGGCAGGCCTGTGCGACGCGGCTCACCGAGATCACATAAGCCGAATCGCGCATGTAGATCTTGCGCTTCTTCGCCAACTCGTGAACCGCGTGGAACGCCGCGGTCATCTTGAGGTCGAGCTTGCTCAGGACCTCTTCTTTCTCCCAGTAGTAGTTCGTGTTGCACTGCACCTGCTCGAAATAGCTGCAGGTCACGCCGCCGGCGTTGGCGAGGAAGTCGGGGATGACGAGGATCTTGCGCTCCTGGATCACCTTGTCGGCCTCGGGCGTCGTCGGGCCGTTGGCGCCCTCGACGATCACCTTCACGCGCGGCTTGATGCGCGAGACGTTCTCGCCGGTGATCTGATTCTCGATCGCCGCGGGCATGAGGATGTCGACGTCCTCATCGATCCACGCGTCGCCCGCGCCGACTTCGTAGCCGAGCGCCGCGGCGCGCTTCTTGTCGATGCCGCCGAAGCGATCCGTGATGCCGCGCAACTCGTCGAGAACGATGCCGCCCGGCTTGCGATAGGTGTAGGTCGTCTGGTCTTCCTGATCCCAGCACGCCACGCAGGTGACCGAGCCGCCCATCTTCGTGTAGAGCTCGATCGCGTACTGCGACACGTTGCCGAAACCCTGCACGCTGCACGTCGTGCCGGCGGGATCGATGCCCAGCTCTCTGAGCGCCTCGCGAAGCGTGAACACGGCGCCGTAGCCCGTGGCTTCGGTACGTCCGAGCGAGCCGCCCATGCCGACCGGCTTGCCCGTGATGAAGCCCGGCAGTCTCTGGCCGTGGATCGCCTCGAACTCGTCGAGCATCCAGAGCATGTGCTGCGCATTGGTCATCACGTCGGGCGCGGGGACGTCCTGGAGCGGGCCGACGTTGCGCGCGATCTGGCGCACCCAGCCGCGGCAGATCTGCTCTTGTTCGCGAGCGGAGAGATTGTGCGGATCGCAGATCACGCCGCCCTTGCCGCCGCCGAGCGGGATGTCGACGACGGCGCATTTCCACGTCATCCACATCGAGAGGGCGCGCACGGTATCGAGCGTCTCCTGCGGGTGGAAGCGGATGCCGCCCTTGCAGGGACCGCGCGAGTCGTTGTGCTGCACGCGGAAGCCGCGGAACACGTGCACCGAACCGTTGTCCATCCGAACCGGAATCGCGAAGCTGTATTCGCGCATCGGCTCGCGCAGAAACTCCCGCGTACCCGCGTCGAGCCCGAGCATCTCGGCGACATTGTCGAACTGCTGCTGGGCCATCTTGAACGCGCTGAACGCCTTGTCGGACATGGGCGCCCTCCTTGCCTTTCTCGCCGAACGATCTTCGTCCGGAGCCGCCATTTCGGGAACGTAACCCCGGCGGCAGGCGAACTATACAGTAATTCATTCGGTCGCGCACGTCCCCGGCGAGAGAATGGCCGCCCCCGAACGGGGGGCGTTCGCCGGTGTTCGTTCGCGGTTTTCGTCAACGCGCGCGAGAGTATCGCCCATGTCGTCCGATCCCACGGCTCCGCGGCGGCCCGCGGCGACGATCGCCCCGCCCTGGGCGACCCTCGCCCGGACCGATGGCGGCGAAGAAGCGCGGGGCTTCGTGCCGCTCCCCGGCGAGCTGCGCGCGGCGTTTCTCGACCGCGCGGGCGCGGGGCCAATGGGGGGGCTCTTCGAGACCGCGCGCGAAGGGCAGGGAGGCGAGTTCTCGCTGGCCGTCGGTGCGCCCGTGCTCGCGCTCGTCACGCGGGGCTCGACCTGCTTTCGCTATGCCGGGGGCGCCTGGCGCCACGACGAGGGCGACCCGCTCGCCGCCATCCAGCAGCTCTTCGAGGAGGCGCGGTCGCTCGCGCGCGGCGGCGAGTTCCCCGGCCTCGTCGCCGGTGCACTCGGCTACGACCTCGGCCGCGCCCTCGAACGCCTGCCGCGTCTCGCCCGCGAGGATCAGCCCCTTCCCGACATCGTCCTCGGCGCCTACGCGCGCGCGCTCGTCTACGACCACCGCTCCGGCCGTGCCCGCGAGCTCATCGACGATGGCCTCGCCCGGCTCCCGACGCTCGCCTCCTGGCCGCGCGAACTCGAGGCGCTGACCCCGCCACACGCGGCACTCCCGCCGCGCACGTTCTCCCGCGCCGCTTATCTGGACGCGGTCGGTGCGGTGCGCGCCGCGATCGCGCGCGGCGACGTCTATCAGGTCAACCTCTCGCAGCGCTTCGCCGCGCCCTGGGCGTGGGGCCCCGCCGCGCTCTACGAGCGGCTGCGCGCGGCGAGTCCCGCCCCCTGCGCGGCGCTGCTGCATTTCGGGCCTCACGCGCTCGTCTCGTCGTCGCCCGAGGAGTTCCTGCGTGTCGACGGCGCGCGCGTGGCGACGCGTCCGATCAAGGGCACGCGCCCCCGCGGCGCCGATCCCGCCTCCGACGACGCTCTCGCCCGCGAACTCGACGCCAGCGACAAGGACCGCGCCGAGCTGACCATGATCGTCGACCTCATGCGCAACGACCTCGGCCGCATCGCGCAGCCTGGCAGCGTGCGCGTCACGGTGCCCCGCGTGCTCGAGGCCCACCCGACCGTCTGGCAGGCCGTGGCCACGATCGAGGCCCAGCTCGGGCCAGGCGCCTCCCTCGTCGACCTCTGGCGCGCGACCTTCCCTGGCGGCTCGATCACGGGTGCGCCCAAGGTGGCCGCGATGACCCTCATCGAGCGCCTCGAGCCCGTGCGCCGGGGCTTTTTCACGGGCTCGCTCCTCGTCGCCGGCCTCGACGGCACCTTGCGTTCGTCGATCGCGATCCGCACCATCCAGCTTTCCGCCTCGCTCGCGACCTTCCATGCGGGAGGCGGCATCGTCTGGGACTCCGATCCCGCGAGCGAGTACGACGAGACCCTCGTCAAAGGCCGTGCGATGGCGCAAGCTCTCGGCCTGGAGTGGGAGAGCAGCGAACGTGGCTAGCGTCTACTTCGATGGTGCGATCGTCGACGAAGCTGCGGCGAGGATCCCCATCGACGATCCCGCCCTGCTCTGGGGCATCGGCCTCTTCGAGGTCGCGCGCGGCTACGGCGGACGCGCCTTCCGCCTCGAGCGCCATCTCGAGCGCCTGCGCCGCTCCGCCGCGGCGCTCGGCCTCGACGCGCGCGTGCCGCCGCTCGACGACGTCGTCTCGGAGCTCTTCCGCAGGAACGGCCTCGACGACGGCGCGATTCGCGTCATCTGGACCGCGGGCGGGCACCTGGCCGTCACCGTCAAGGATTTCCCCCGCCAGCCGCGCGCCTTCTACGACGAGGGCGCGCCCGTGCGCGTCGCGCCCTGGCGCCGCGATCCACGCCATCCGCTCGCGGGCCACAAGACGCTCAACTACTACGCCAACATGATCGACCGGCAGCGCGCTTGGGACGAAGGCGCCGTCGACACGGTCTACCTCGATCCGGCGGGCGAGGTGCAGGAGGGCACGCGCTCGAACCTCTTCGCCGTGCGCGGCGGCGCGCTGCTCACGCCGCGCTGCGAGAGCGGCATCCTGCCTGGGATCACACGCGAGACGATCCTCGAAGTCGCGGCCGCGCTGGGCGTGCCGCTCGAAGAGACCGCGATCACGCTGGGGACGATCGCCAGCGCCGACGAGGTCTTCGTGACGAGCACGCTCATGGAGGTCGTTCCCGTGCGCCGCGTCGACACGATCGACATCCCGGCGCCCGGTCCCGTCACCAAGCGCATCGCGTCGGGTTTCCACGCGCTCGTCGCCACGGAGTGCGCCCGATGACGGCGCATTGCGCCGCGGAAGCGCTCCGCTGATGCGCCGGCGCGTTCTCGAGAGCATCGTCCCCAACGAACGCGCGCGGCGCTTCCTGCGCCTGCTCCTGCTCTCGTGCGTGGTCGGCGTCATCGCGGGATTGGGCGCGATCGTCTTCCAGGCACTGCTCAGCGCGTCGACGTCCGCGTTCCTCGGCCATCTCGCGGGCTTCCATCCCGCCGAGGCGGGCGGCGAGGCATCGTTCTTCCCGCCCTCCGATGTGCCTTTCCGCCGCTGGGCGCTCTTGTTCGTGCCCGCGCTCGGCGGGCTCATCGCGGGCGTGATCGTCTTTCGCTTCGCGCCCGAGGCCGAAGGGCACGGCACCGACGCGGTCGTCGATGCCTTCCATCGCAAGGGCGGGTTGATCCGCGGGCGCGTGCCCATCGTCAAGACGATCGCCTCGGCGATCACGATCGGCAGCGGCGGCGCGGGCGGCCGCGAGGGTCCGATCGCGCAGATCGGCGCGGGCTTCGGCTCGGTCTTCGCGACACTGCTCGGCCTCTCACCGCGCGAGCGCTGCCTGCTCGTCGCGGCGGGCATGGGCGCCGGTATCGGCGCGATCTTCCACGCGCCCCTCGCGGGCGCGCTCTTCGCCGCCGAGGTGCTCTATCGCGAAATCGACTTCGAGTTCGAGGTGATCGTCCCCGCGACCGTCGCCGCGATCATCGGCTATTCGACCGGCGCGATCGCCTTCGGCTGGGATCCGCTCTTCCGCACGCCCGAACTGCTTTTTCGCGATCCCCTCGAGTTGCTCGGCTATTCGATCCTCGCGATCGTGCTCGCATTCTCGTCGGGTGTGTTCATCCAGGTGTTCTACGGGACGCGCAATTTCTTCCGCTCGCTGCGCCTGCCGAAGTGGGCCAAGCCGATGATCGGCGGCCTCGGGACGGGCGCGATCGGGTTCTTCTTTCCCGACGCGCTGCACACCGGCTACGGCGTCGTGCAGAAGGCGCTCGACGGCGACGCGACCTGGGGCTTTCTCGCGACGGCCGTCGTGCTGCGCATGGCGACGACGTCGCTCTCGATCGGCTCGGGCGGATCGGGCGGCGTCTTCGGCCCCTCCGTCGTGCTCGGCGGCGCGATCGGCGGCGCGCTCGGGCTCGTCTTGAACCAGTTCTCGCCGTGGCTCGTCCCGCATCCGCAGACTTTCGTCATGGTCGGCATGGCGGCGTTCTTCGCGGCGGCGGCCAACACGCCGCTCTCGTCGGTGATCATCCTCTCGGAGATGACCGGCAACTATCACCTTCTCGTGCCCGCGCTCTGGACCTGCTCGATCGCCTTCTCGCTCTCGTCGCGCCGCAGCCTCTACGAGAACCAGGTCGACTCGCGCGCCGACGCACCCGTGCACAGCGGGCAGATGGCGCTCGAGGTGCTCAAGAGGCTGCGCGTCGCCGATCACATGCTGCGCGTCGAGGAGGCGCGCGATCGCTGCGTCGATCGCACGACGCCCCTGACCGAGATCGTGCGCCGCTTCGCCGAGCAGGGCGCCAGCACCTTCGCGATCACCGAAGCGGGCAGGCTCACCGGGGTCGTGAACGACGCGCAGATCCGCGCGGCGATCGTCGCGCACGAGGCGCTCCGGACCGCGGGCGATCTCGCCTCG